>DATFPZ010000139.1:0-6440 GCA_035264545.1 Acidimicrobiia bacterium | reverse complement strand
GTGAAGCGCAGTCGGCGCAGCGCGGCGATCGCCTGGATGCGGTCCTCGCTGGTGCGCGTTGGGACCGACCTCGGGGCCGAGGAGCGATCCAGCAGGCCGGCTGGGCCTTCGGCGTGGTGGCGGGCGCGCCACTTGCGGTCGATCAGCAGCTCGCGACCTTTGACGCTAAGCCGGCCGTTAGCGTGCAACTTCATCCGGTGTCCTCCTTGGGACTGAGAGTGCTTGGCAGCCCTCAGCCTCCAAGGAGGCCCGGATGAACAACGTCCTCAGGAACTACACCTAGCCGACGCCCCGGCTCGTTACTCGCAGGCCACGACCTGACCCGCCGGCGATCTCGGCCCGGGTGTCACGGCGTGAAGGTCTTTTCTGCTTGCTCGGCCGTCTCCGCGTCGGCGAGCGCCCCGCCGATGCGTTGGATCAGCTGCGCCGCGAAGTGCGGGTTGTTGACATCGGACGCGCTCACGCGCTCCTTCAGCTAAAACGTCCTTCGATCGTCCCGGGTCGCGCTACGGGCGTCGGCCTCGGTCTGGACCACGATGAGGATGCTGGGCATGTGTCCTTCTCCTTTGCGTTCGGAGGCCCGCAAGCCGGCGCCGATCACGCATCGACCAGCGCTCGCTCGGCGGCCTGGAGCACGCCGCCGCGGTGCGGTCGCGCCATGCCTGACCCGCCTTGAACACGACCGGAATTGCGCGAATGCGCAACGTCCTCCCTTGCGCCCTCGTCACCGAGCATATCCCGCGCGAGAAGGCGGCCGAGGGATTTCTTTGGTGAACGACGCGACCCGCCAGCACCTTCGGTCTGGCCAGCGCGTTCACGCTCGTCCGGTGGGCGCCGCCATAGCTGCGGCGACAACGTCGACGTCGTGTCGCGACCTTTCGCGGCAGTCGCGCGTGCGTCGCCGGGCGGCGGCCGGTCTCCTTCGTCCGGGCCGCGTTCCTCGTCTCGCTCGGGTCCTACCTGCGGTGCTCCCGCTCGGCAACCCTCTGGGCGTAGTCCTCCTCGAGGACTTGCAGCCGCTGCTCGTGGTCGACCATCTGCTCGCGCAGCGCCGGCTCGTCGTGGGAGTCGACGCGAATCTCGTCGTCGCCGGCCGATCCTTGGCCACGCAACCCGAGCCTCACGCGGATGTAGTCGGAGAGGTTGACCTTCTCCCGCTCCGCGCGAGCGACCAGCTCGTCGCGCTCGGCCTCGTCAACACGAAAGGTAATGGTCGCGGACGGCATCCCAATGTCCCTCTCCTCGGGTGTAACACAATCGTACTACGGCGTACTACAATGCTGTTCGGCACCTTAGACCCGAAGCGTGCCGGCTTCGCGGCAGCTTCGTCGTCCCAGCGCGCCGCGCCAGGTCGTCCAGGCGGTCGTGAACATCGTCGAGATCGGGGGGAGCGGCGCGCACGCCGTCGTCTTCGATGTCGCCCAGGAATGCGCTTGCGCAGGCATTCTGCAGCCTCGTGGTGGCGTCCAAGCTGCCTCGTCCCTGCGTGACCGCGTGGGCGTCGACCCCGGGCCGGCACCAGCCACGCCGTCGAAGGGCTTCCATCTGCTCAGCATCGTCTGGTCCCGGCTCGCACGGGCCCACGGTCCACTGCCTTCAGCCAGCACGGCCAGCAGATCCGTCGGAGATTGCGCCGAATGGGACGCGTCGAGACCAAAGCTCCGGCCGACATCGTCGGGTGGTAGGTCGGCGGGCGACCTTCGACCACCCAGCCTCGATTCGGGCCTGCCAGCGGGCCGTCCTCGAACCTGCACTGATCGTCGGCCCGATCTCGGCGACGGGCGTCTCGGTGCGCTCTACGAAGCTGTCTCAGAACCTGCGTAGCCTGCGGCGGCGGTGGCGCGGACGTGTTGCGGATCAGGGTTGACTTGCTGGGCAGGCGAGATCGTGAGCGATCCGTCGCCTGGGCGGATCTTCATCGTCGGGTCGCGGCACTCGTTTGCGGACCTCGCCGTGGGGTGATCAATCGCCCAGCGCGCCTCGCCGCGATTGGTGCCGGCGGACTCTTTAGGTCCGGTAGCGCCGTCGGCTCTGGATCAGGGCGTGGTTGAGCATCGCCTTGTCGTCGTCCTCGCGGGCGACCACGACGACCTTGTTCCAGACCCCCGGATGGATGATCCGCTCGTTGTAGATCTGGGTGCGAAAGCGTTTGGCGTAGATCACGGGAAGGGTGTGACCGGCGCCATACATCCGCCGCCCCCCGTCGCTGCCGCGGATGACCGCGACGAGCTCGCGTGTCTGCGCGTAGTCGTCAGCTGCGACGAACTCGACGAGCGGCTGCTGCGGCGATCCGCTGCTCAGAAACGCGACGACGTATTTCCGGTCGCGTCCCCATCTGTTCTTGCGAATCGTCTCGCCAAGCCCGAGCTGAACAGCGCCTTCGGCGCGCGTCGTGCCCATGAACACGCGATAAGGCGCGTAGCGATCGCGCCCCTTCGGCCACCGATACGACTCGCCTTCCCGCGCTTGCATGAGGCGCCAGTCGTCCGGGAGATCGGCACGCTTGCCGCGAGAGCCACGCGCCGCGGCGTCAGCGGGAGCATCCGCGCCGACATGCTTGATGGTCGGACTCTCGAATCCGGCCTCCGTGAGCCGGGTCAGAAGCGGGCCGAGCTCCCGATCTGGCACGTGGGGCACGGTGACCGAGAACGGGCACATCGATGGCCTCCTGCACGGATAACGTAGAGAAATGTAGCTACGTAAGCCACCGTTGTCTAGAACGCACCTTCGGCTGCTCCTTGGCCTTGGGCTTCCGGTGGTCGGTCGAGTAGAACCCGGTGCCCTTGTAGCGCGGCGTGAACGGCTACAGGACTCGCTCGACGCGCTGCCCGGTCGTGGGGGCAGCTGACCAGGGCGTCCGCAGTCATGCGCTGCTCGATCTCGAAACTCGAGCCCGTCCTGGCGACGGTATACGTACACGGCCACGGTCAGCGGCCCTCCCCGCGTGCTTTACCGCTCCACCGCACGGGGACGATCCGAGCGACCGCGCGTGGACAAAGTAACGGCTGTGGACCCGACCCGGTTCGGTCGACACCGCGTGAGGTCGCGCCGCGTGCCCGCGGGGTTTGCCGCTCCGGGATCTGGAGCCGCCCCGGCGGGGACGGAGCGACCGCTCACCGCCTTCCCATCCGTCCACCTGATCGCCCGCCAGCATCGAGCCGGGCCGCCGAACCTCCAACGGCAGCCCGACCGCCGGTGCCTCGGCCGTCACGCCAGAGCCTCAGCGCTCCGTCTCCGTCCCCTGTCGTCCCAGCCCTTGGCGCCACGAGCGCCAAGCGCTCTCCAAGCGGTCGTACAGGGCGTCCAGCTCGGCGGGCGCCGGCGACCACGCCTCGTCGTCGACGTCGGCGAGCACGCGCTGCGTGAGGCCCCGCAGGCGCGTGGTCGCCTCGAACATGGCCGCAGCCTGAGCGACCGCGCGAGCGTCCGCTTGTGAACTCTCGGACGAGGTCTGGCGATCGGGCGCCTTGTGCATCTGTTCAGTTCCTCCCGGTGACGGCACCGGCCGGGGACAACCGCCTCGGCGGCAACGGTGCCGCCGTCGTTGACCCATCGGTCCGCGTCCAAGCGCGCCTCGGTCGCGGCGCGTGCGTTGTCGGCGACCGCGACGGCGATCCGGGGATCGGGCGCCCGGGTAACCTGCGTGGGCACTCCGCCGGCAATCACCTGCAGCGTCGCTCGCGGCGCGTCTTCGGACACCCACCGGGCGCCGCAACGCCAGCACGTGTCCTCCGGCGGGCCATCGGTGCCTGGCAGGAACGACAGACGCGCGGGAAATGTCGTTCGCGCATGACTCAGCGCTCCTTCGTTCGTGAGGCGACTGCCGCGCTGTCTGGCTCCGACGCGACGCCGGCTAGAACGCCCGCGGCGACTTCGCCGTCGCGGCTCGGCTGGGTGACGTCTTCCCCGGCGCGTGCGGCCGCGGCGCCATGCCAGGCCGGCGGGTAGGCGTCGACCATGTACTTGTCGCCGCGGATGGCGCTCAGCAGCCTCGCGAGCACGTTGCTCGCCGGGTTCCGCCGGCCGGGCGACGACGCCGGCACGGTCGTGCCGCTCGCGGTCAGCCGTTCGTGCGTGGCGACGCTGTCATGGCGGACGCGGACCGGTTCGGGGATCATCCCGGGGACCGGCGAGCCGGTCGGCTCGATCGTGGGCTTGGTCTGCATGTCGGCGACCTTCCCGAGCGCGGATCACCGTTCGCGGCATCCGACCGCTCGATAGAGGACGGCTCTTCCGTCGCTGGGGACGATGCTGTCCGTGAGGTCGCCGCTCGGCGCGCGTGCCGGCGGTGCTCTGCGCGAAGTCGCTTCGCAGAAGCGGTGAAATGGCCTTGTAGGGCCATGCTACTCCGTTCTGGGACGGCCGCCACGGCGCCGGTGTCCGCGATGGCCCGCGAGCCGGGCCGTGTGCCGGAACGCTCTCCGCTCCGGGTGCGAGCCGGCGCACAACGGTGGTCGTTCGCCTCTCGCGCGACCGCCGGGCGAGGAGACCCACAAACCGGGCGCCCGTCATCGACTCGATCACGCCGCGAACGCGCCCGGCGGCCCGTCGCGCTCGACGAGGCGACGCAGGCGGTCGCCATCTGGTCCGCGTCGAGTCGGGCCGCAGAACGCGTCCCGGAGTAGCGTCGGCGTCATGTCCGACACGACGCTGTTGCACCTTCTCACCGGCCACACCGGTGCGCACGACGACCACGATCCAGGCTGCCCTCGACGCACTCAAGCCGGCGGCGCTGCCGGACTACGGACTGGCTAAGCTCGAAGACGCGCACGGTCACGCCGTGTACCTGCGGCCCGAGCACGTGACGCTCGTCGAATCCGAGCAGACAAGCCGGTAAGAGCGGAGCTGAACCGACGGGTCACCGCCATCTGCGGGCCACGGTTCGGAGTCGATCGTTCACCGGGCGGCAGCGATCTGCGTCGCGGCGCTCGGCGAGTCTCGACATGCCGTCACGATCGCGCTCCTCGCTGACGGGAACTGAACAGGTCCGACGGAATGTCATGACCGCGCGCGCCTGCTGGTCCGGCCGCGCTCGCGTCGAACGCGCGATCGCGCTCCAAGCGGGCGACGTCGATGATCGCCTGCTCGCCGGTCAGCGCCGCGGCGTGCAGCGGCGGGGCGGCCGGCTCCTAGGCTAGGCTCGGCGGGCGGCAAGCGGCGCCGGCGGCGGCGCGCGAGGGCGACCGCGCTGCGCGTCGAGGGCCCGGTATGTGCCGGGCCCTCGGAACGGGGGCCCCACCGCCACCACCGCTTGGTTGCGGAGACCGGTGGATCGCGGCCGGGCGGTTAGCCTGGGCTACATCATCCCGCTCATGTCGGGCATGCCGCCGCCGTGGCCCCCGTCCTTCTCGGGCGGCTCGGCGACGATCGCCTCGGTGGTGAGGATGTTCTTGGCGATCGACGCGGCGTTCTGGAGCGCCGAGCGGGTCACCATCGCCGGGTCGATGACGCCGGCGTGCACCAGGTCCTTGATCTCGCCGGTCTGCGCGTTGAGGCCGTGGCCCTTGGGTGCCTTGCGGACGTCGTTGACGACGACCGAGCCCTCGTGGCCGGCGTTCTCCGCGATCTGGCGGAGCGGCTCCTCGAGCGCGCGCAGCACGATCCGCGCGCCGGTCTTCTCGTCCTCGTCGACGATCGTGTCGAGGTCGATCGCCTCCGAGGCCTCGAGCAGCGCCACGCCGCCGCCCGGCACGATGCCCTCCTCGAGCGCCGCGCGGGTTGCCTGCAGCGCGTCCTCGACGCGGTGCTTCTTCTCCTTCATCTCCGTCTCGGTCGCCGCGCCGACCTTCACGACGGCGACGCCCCCGGACAGCTTCGCGAGGCGCTCCTGGAGCTTCTCGCGGTCGAAGTCGGAGTCCGTGTTCTCGATCTCCGTCTTGATCTGGTTGATACGGCCCCTGATCGCCTCGGACTCGCCGGCGCCGTCGATGAGCGTCGTGGTGTCCTTGGCGACGACGATGCGACGGGCGCGGCCGAGCTGCGACAGCTGCGTGTTCTCGAGCTTGAGGCCCATCTCCTCGGTGATGACCTCGCCGCCGGTCAGGATCGCGATGTCCTCGAGCATGCGCTTGCGGCGATCGCCGAAGCCCGGAGCCTTCACGGCGACGCCGGTGAAGGTGCCGCGCAGCTTGTTCACGACGAGCGTCGCGAGCGACTCGCCCTCGACATCCTCGGAGATGATCAGCAGCGACTTGCCCGACTGGATGACCTGCTCGAGCACCGGCAGCAGGTCGCGAACGGAGCCGATCTTCTGGTTCGCGATGAGGACGTATGGGTCGTCGAGCGTCGCCTCCATGCGCTCCTGGTCGGTGACCATGTAGGGCGAGATGTAGCCCTTGTCGAACTGCATGCCCTCGGTGAACTCGAGGTCCATGCCGAACGTCTGGCCCTCCTCGACGTTCACGACGCCGTCCTTGCCGACCTTCTCGATCGCATCGGCG
>DATFPZ010000138.1:0-2857 GCA_035264545.1 Acidimicrobiia bacterium | reverse complement strand
TCTTCGCCACAGGGACCGGCCCCCGTACGACCGCGAGCGCGACCGTGGTCGCAATGGTCATCCCCGCCGAGTGCTCCATCGTGGCGGACAGCGCGGTCGGCCCGTCGAGCCACGGCACCCCGAAGACCATGTGGTCGTTGGCCGAGAGCACTGTGAGCCCCAACCGCGCCGCAGTCTTCGTGTAATCGACCAGGTGCTGGAGCGTGTACGGATGGCCGCCGAAGTCCATCAACGGCAGGTGCGCGCCGAACTCCATATCGAATCCTTACCAGGAACGGGCTCGGCGCGCGGTTGATGGACGACGAAGGGAACATTGTGATCAAGCGGGTGACATTGGTGCACGAGAAACGAAGCGTGAAGCGCGCTTGAACATCGCTCCCCGCTCCGGTTCGTGACGCCTACCCGGCGATCGCGGCGGGCGACACCGGCAGTCCCGATGGCTGTGCCGAGAACGCCTGGTTGGGATCGACCTCGTAGCAGGTGTTGTCGCTCGAGTCCCCGAGCGTCGTGTCGACATACTGCCGGACCGACTCCACGGAGTCGGCCTCCCAGAGGCAAGTCACGGCCGAACCGTCATGGCTCGGATAGAACTGCAACGCGCGCACACCGAGCGGGGCTGCTTCGTTCTTGATGAGCCGCTCGCCGCGCTTGAACGCCGTCTGCTGGTCTCTGATCTCGTGCTGCACAACCACGTACATCCGTGCCCCCTGGTTCGATACGAGTAACGTAACATGTAACGTAACATGTACCGATACGATGTCAAGAGTGGGACGACCCCGAGAGCACGACGACGAGACCCGGGCCGCGCTCCGGTCGGTGGCGGAAAGCCTTGTCGCCGAGGGCGGGCCGGCTGCATTTTCGGTTCGAGCTGTAGCCGACGCGGCCGGCACGACCACCCGGGCGGTGTACAGCCTGTTCGGTTCGAAGGAGGGTCTCCTCGTCGACGCGCTCGCCCAGGGAGCGTTCGAGTTCCTGTTCGAGGAAATCGACAGGTTGGTCGAGAGTGACGATCCGGTGGCCGATCTGATCGCCGTCGGCGTTCCCGTGTTCCGGCGGCTGGTCCTCGAACATCCGGCCCGGTACCGCATCGCATTCCAGCGGGTCGTCCCCGGCCTTCGCCCCGGCCCCGAGCTCGCCGCCGCCCGGGAGCGAGCCTGGAAGCAGCTCCAGGCGAAGGTGCAACGGGTGGACGACGCGGGCCTCCTCGGTGCGAAATCGGTCCTCGAGGCGGCTGTGGAGTTCAACGCAATGCTCGAAGGCTTGGCGAACGCCGAGTTGCGCGGCGCGGTGTTCAGGAACCTTCCCGCGGGTGGCGAAGAGCTGGCCTGGCGCAATGCCCTCGCAACCGTCGTCGACGGATTCGGCGCGGGCGTCGTCAGGCGGTCGGTCGCTCGACCAACTCGACCAGCTTCTGCGGCGCAAGGACGCAGTAGCTCTCGGTCAGGAGCTCCGCGACCTCGTCCCAGTCGACGCCGGTAGCGAGCATCATGCCGACGACGGTGGGTCGCCACGGTGGCTTGAAGAACGGATCGCCCGCTTCGCTCAGCGCCGCGAGCTCTGGGCCCGACGACTCGAACGTCAGCACGGTCACGGGGCCGTCGGTCGCGGCTGCACGGGCGTACCCCGGCGGCCACCCGGCGTCGATCGTGAGCACGTGCGCAAACGTCTTCGTGCGGACGCGCCACCGTGTGCCCACCCACGCCGACTCCTCGTAGGCCTCGGGCAACGCGAGGCACACGGACCGGAGATGCTCGACGATCTCGGGCGGAACGTCCACGTGCGTCAGACTCCTCGGAGGCGCCCGGCCCACTTCTCGGACCAGGCATCAAGTGGTCGGATGGCGCGACCGAGCGACTGTCCGTCGTCCGTGAGCACGTAGTCGCCGGCGCGGTCCTGTTCGATCAGCCGGGCCGCCGCCAGCTCCCGCAACCGCTCGTAGAGGACGCTCGACGACATGTCGTCGCAACGGTCTCGCAGAGTCCTGGCGCCCAGCGGTCCTCGACGGAGCTCCCACAGAATCCGCAGCGCCCATCGCCGCCCGAGCAGGTCCATGGCGGCCATGAGCGGGCGACCCGTTGTCGAACCCCGCACGGGACGGCCCGGACGGGTGGCACCTCTCCTCTTCGTCGACGCCATCGGCGTGCCTCCACGGTTGTGTTTCGGTTACCGAAACGATAGCGTGTTTCGGATTCAGAAACCAGCCTCTGGAGGACCGATGTCCCGCATCGCTGCCGTCTCGCCGCCGTACGACGACGGGGTCGCTTCCCAACTCGAAGCGATGATGCCGGGCGGCGCTCCCCCGATCCTGCTGTTCCGCACGTTCGTCCGGAACATGCCGATGGCGAAGGCGATGCAGGAATGGGGCGGCTACGAGCTCAGCAAGCGGCTCTCGCTCACGATGCGGGACCGGGAGCTGCTAATCGACCGCACGTGCGCACGTTGCGGTTGTGAATACGAGTGGGCGGTGCACGTCGCGTTCTTCGGCGAACGCGCCGGCCTGACCGCCGAACAGATCACGTCGACCGCACACGGCGACGCCGGCGATTCGTGTTGGACCGACCGACGTGACCGGCTACTCATCGAAGCGGCCGACGCGCTCCACGACACGTTCGACGTCGACGGCCCGCTTTGGCAGGAGCTGCAGTCCGAGTTCGCCGACGCCGAGCTCCTCGATCTCATGATGCTGTGCGGCTGGTACCACGCCATCAGCTTCGCCGCGAACGCGTCACGGCTCGCGCTCGAACCTGGTGTCCCCCGCTTCGCTGACGTAGCACCCGGAGAACTTTGAGCCCTCGCGCCACGACTCCCTCGCTACGCCGCGTCGGCGGCAGCTTGGATCGCGGCCAAGTCGATCTTC
>DATFPZ010000137.1:0-20036 GCA_035264545.1 Acidimicrobiia bacterium | reverse complement strand
TCCGCCCACTTCGCGAGGCACTGACCGCGGAAGTAGGCACGGGTGCTCGGCGGTGGTTCGGTCATGGCGGTCGTCACATCGGGCTCCTCGACCAACCGCTCGACCTTACCCGCCCGCACCACGCGCTCGAACAATGACTTCTCGGGGCGCACGTCGTGGTACTGGAGGTCGAGCAGCGCCATCTTGGGATCGTCCCACCCGAGCGAGTCCCGGTCGCGGTACGCATCGAGGAGGTTCAGCTTCGTGACCCAGTCGAGCTGCCCGTCGAGCGTCATCGGGTCCCGCTCGAGCGAGGCGAGCGTCGCCTCCCACCGCTCCAGCACCTGCTGGCCGACCTCCTCGCCTCCCAAGGCCTCGAGGCCGACGTCGTCGGCGTACTTCTGTGCCAGCCGCAAGAACTCCCATTGGAGGTCGACAGCGGTGACGGTGCCACCGTCGACGAGCTCGACCGTGGCGCGGCACGTGGGATCGTGCGACACGGCCCGCATCGACGGCACCGGCGAGACGATCGAGTAGTCCTTGTCGATGAAGTCGTCCTCGACCATGGCGAGGACGAGGGCGGTCGCCCCGACCTTGAGAAAGGTGGCCACCTCGCACAGGTTGGCGTCGCCGACGATGACGTGCAGCCGGCGGTACTTCTGGGGATCGGCGTGTGGCTCGTCGCGCGTGTTGACGATCGGCCGTTTCAACGTGGTCTCGAGACCGACCTCCTCCTCGAAGAAGTCCGCCCGTTGGCTGAGCTGGTAGCCGGTGTGGCCGGTTCCGTTCTCACCGCCGACCTTTCCGGCGCCCGTGAACACCTGACGGGTCACGAACCACGGCAACAGGTGGCGCACCAGCGTGGCGAACGGGACGCTCCGGTCGACCAGATAGTTCTCGTGCGTGCCGTACGAGTTGCCCTTGCCGTCCGTGTTGTTCTTGTAGACGACGATCTCCTGACCCGAGCCCAAGAGGCGTCGCGCGGCTTGCATCGACCGGGCGAGGATCCGCTCCCCCGCCTTGTCGGCGCACACCAGCTCGAGCACGTCGGCGCATTCGGGAGTGGAGTACTCGGGGTGCGCGTGGTCGACGTAGTACCGCGAGCCGTTGGTGAGCACGGTGTTCACGAGGTGGGTCTCGATCTCGGGCGGCGCGGAACCTTCGCGGGCGAACCCGCGGGCGTCGCGCCCGGGCGACTCGTCCTCGAAGTCCCATCCGACCTTGCGGTGCTCGACGTACGCGTTGATGAGCATCGACGACGCGAGCACGGGGTTCGCGTCCGAAGCGCCCCGGAGGACGACGCCGTACTCGGTCTCGATACCGCAGACTTTGGGGACGGCCACGGAATCAGCCTACCTGGCGGTCCTTCGCGCCCTTGTCGTCAGGAAAGGCGACAAGCCGTCGCAGGTCAGAGGTACTGCCCGGTGGTGACGCGCTCGATCTGCCGGCCGCCGCCGGTGCCCTCGTCGTCGGCGAGCAGCGTGCGCACGAACACGATCCGTTCGCCCTTCTTGCCGGAGATCTTCGCCCAGTCGTCGGGGTTCGTCGTGTTCGGCAGGTCCTCGTGCTCGCGGTACTCCTGCCGGATGGAGTCGACGAGGTCGGAGCTCGAGATGCCCTTCGTGCCGCCGCTGATCTGCCGCTTGATCGACATCTTCTTCGAGCGTCGTACGACGTTCTCGATCATGGCGCCCGAGGCGAAGTCCTTGAAGAACAGCACCTCCTTGTCGCCGTTCTGGTACGTGACCTCCAAGAAGCGGTTCTCGTCGTCACCCGAGTACATGCGGTCCACTGCGGCGTCGATCATCGCGTCGACCGCCTGGGATCTCCCGCCCGCCTTCGCGGTCTCGTCCTCCGCGATCGGGAGGTCCTCGCTCAGGTAGCGGTCGAAGATCTGGCGCGCGGCCTCCTGGTCGGGGCGCTCGATCTTGATCTTCACGTCGAGTCGGCCGGGCCGGAGGATCGCGGGGTCGATGAGGTCCTCCCGGTTCGAGGCGCCGATCACGATGACGTTCTTGAGGCTCTCGACGCCGTCGATCTCGGCGAGCAGCTGCGGGACGATCGTGCTCTCGATGTCGGAAGAGATTCCGGACCCGCGGGTGCGGAACAAGGAGTCCATCTCGTCGAAGAACACGATGACGGGGACGCCTTCCTCCGACTTCTCGCGCGCCCGCTGGAAGATGAGGCGGATCTGGCGCTCGGTCTCGCCCACGTACTTGTTGAGCAGCTCCGGGCCCTTGATGTTGAGGAAGTACGAGCGCGTCGCGCTGTCGCCCGTCTTCTCCGCCACGCGCTTCGCGAGCGAGTTGGCGACGGCCTTGGCGATGAGCGTCTTGCCGCAGCCGGGCGGACCGTAGAGCAAGATCCCCTTCGGCGGCTGGAGCTGGTGCTCGTGGAACAGATCGGCGTAGAGATACGGCAGCTCGACCGCATCTTGGATCTGGTCGATCTGGTCGTCGAGGCCACCGACGTCCGCGTAGGTGATGTCCGGCACCTCTTCGAGGATGAGCTCCTCGACCTCCGGGCGGGGCAGACGCTCGACGAGAACGCCCGACCGGGTCTCCATCAGGAGGTGATCGCCGGCGCGGAGGCGCTCTCCCAGCAAGCCGCTGGCGAGCTCGCAGACGCGCTCCTCGTCGGCGCGGCCGACCACGAGCGCACGCCGGCCGTTCTCGAGCAGCTCCTTGAGCGTGACGACCTCACCCGCGACGTCGTGGCCGCGCGCGAGCACGACGTTGAGTGACTCGTTCAGCACGACCTCCTGGCCGCGCTGGAGCTCTTCGACGTCGAGCTCCGGGTGCAACGCGACGCGCATCTTGCGACCGGCCGTGAACACGTCGACGGTGCCGTCGTCGTTCACCTCGAGGAAGGTGCCGTACGCCGATGGCGGCATGGTGAGCTTCTCGACCTCTTCGCGCAATGCGCCGATGTGCTCACGCGCCTCGCGCAGCGTTGCCGAGAGCTTCTCGTTCTGCGAGACGGCCTGGGCGAGCTGGCCCTTCGTCTCGAGCAGGCGCTCCTCGAGCGTGCGCACCCGCTTGGGGGCGTCCTGCAGGCGGCGGCGCAGGACGACGACCTCTTCCTCCAGCGCTTTCACCTGCTGCTGAAGCTCGCCGACCTGGCGTTCGTATTCTCCGAGGCGTCGCTCGTGCTCGGAGGCCACGTGACCACCTCCCACTGCGGACGGGCGCTCGCCGCGCACCCTACACCCGGGTTCTCTTCGAACCGGGGCACATTGCAGGCCAAAAATTTACCCTACGGCGGCTTGACAAATTGACGGAGTACGTTTGGGGTCATAGCCTGGTCGGTGAAGCTGAGGTCGGTGACCCCCGACACCCTGACCGAGGAGAGGACGCCACGATGAAGGTCTGGATCGACCAGGACCTGTGCACCGGCGACGGCCTCTGTGAAGAGATCGCTCCCGACGTGTTCACGCTGCTCGACGACGGCCTCGCCTACGTCAAGGAAGGCGACAAGGTCTTCGAGAACCCCGGCGGCGCCGAAGGGCTCGCCAACGTGCCCGGCGGCATGGAGGAAGCGGTGATCGAGTCGGCCGAGGAGTGCCCCGGCGAGTGCATCTTCATCGAGGTCGACTGACTCGCCCGACACACACCTGTCAGCGGATCTTCACGAAGCCCGGGTTCTGGACCCGGGCTTCACCGCGTTTGCGACGATGCTGTGCGCTCAGCTCTCAGCGGGCGGTGCCTCGGGCCCCCACCCCACGCGCGTGGTCGGGACGGACCGGGCGTACGCCGCCGACGTAGACGTGTACGTGTCGTCGTCGCTGTCGCCCGAGAACCAGCTGAACATCCACCCGAGCATCGCGACGGAGACGAGGGTCCCACCGGCGAAGGACATGAAGAACCCCACGATCGGCCATGCCGAGTCGCTCACGTAGTCGCCCGTTGAGGCGTCGTAGTGCGTGCTCGTGCCCGCCAACGAGTACACGATCCAGGCGACGCCGACGAGGATGAGGATCACGCCGAACCCCATCGCTGCCAACCAGAGCTTCCGATTTCGGCTCATGCCCGCATCTCAGCGGAACCGGCGGCGCGAGTCCTGAGTAACCGCTACTCAGATCGCGCTACCCGACGAGGCACGGACCCGTGTCGGCGGATGTCTGTCCACTCCCGTTGAGCACTGGGCCCAGAACGCCGTCGACCTCTCGTTTGGTGAGCGCGTATGCCGTCGACTCCTGACCCGGGTCGACCGCGAACGCGACTCCCACCATGCGGCCCTGCTCGTCCACGAGCGGGCCACCCGAGTCCCCGGGGGCGAGGTCGGCGGCGAGCACATGCACCCGGCGGCTCGTGCGGCCGGTCCGGTAGATGTCGGTCCCGGCCGCGTTGACCGTCTCGGCGATGCGGGCGGGCGCGACTCGCAATGATCCACCGCCGGGATGACCGAACACGGCACCCGTCGTTCCGTCGCCGCCGTCGGCGGACGGCAGCGCGAACAACCGGAGATTGCGCACCCGCAACACTGCGATGTCACGCTCCGGATCGAACGCCACGACGGTGGCGGAGAGGCGGCGGCCGTCGTTCGTGTCGACTTCGGTGCGCGGCTCCCCCGCCACGACATGCGCGTTGGTGACGACGAGGTTGGCCCCGGCGACGAAGCCGCTCCCCGCCTGGATCTGGTCGCACGCCTCGCCCTGGATCCTGAGCACCGACGCGGAAACGCGCGCGGCGACGTCCGGCGCGAGCGCGCGGGTCGGCGGCGCGCCGACGCCGCCGGGCCCGTTGAGTCGCGAGAACACCTCCGGGAACGGACCTTCGGCCACCGCACGGCCGAGGCGCTGGGCCTGCGGCGGCGGGTCGGGCGCGTACCGGTTGATGGCCCGGACGACCTGCGAGTCCCGCGCCGCGCGCGCCGGCCAGCCTTGCGCGCTCGCCAGCGCCGGGGTCAACAGCCAGACGGCGACGAGCACGCCGAGCACGCCGACGACGGCGCCGCCGACACGATCGCTCCGGTGCAGGCCCTCGCGCGACGGAAGGCGGCGACGAAGCGTCACGCCCGCCGCGTAGCCGAGTGCCTGCCCTCCGCTGGCGAGGACGAGGAAGAACAGCAGCGCCACGAACAGCCTCGTCTGCGACGCCTGCGAGCTCAGCGAACTCATCACGTCGTCGACGAACGCGACCGCGAGCACGATGCCGACGGCGAGTCCTGCCCAGGACACGACGCGGGCGACGAAGCCCAAGCGGTAGCCGAAGTATCCAGCGGCGATCATCGCCGCGATGGCGACGACGTCGAGGGCGTTCACTCGCCGGGAACGAGAAGGCGCGTGTGCGTCAGGAACCCGGTGTGGGCGACCATCCGGTGGTCAGGGCGCACGGACTGGCCGTCGACGTGCCAATGCCGCTGGAGGACTTCGAGGGTCTCGGTCATGCCGAACGCCGACGACGCCAGCTCCTCGCGCAAGCGGGCGACTTGCCCGATCGTCGGCAGGTAGGCGAGCAGGATCCCGCCCGGACGCAGTGCCCCCGCGGCGTGCTTGACGGCCCGCCACGGCTCCGGGAGGTCGAGCAACACCCGGTCGAGATCGTGGACGTCGATGCCGTCGTACGCGTCGCGTACCTCGATGTCGAGGGGCAGATCGGAGCCGAGAAAGCCCTCGATGTTCCTGCGGGCGCGGTCGGCGAAGTCGGCTCGGATCTCGTAGCCGGTCACGTGGCCGGTCGGCCCGATCGCGCGCAGCAACGTCATCGTCAGCGCGCCGGAGCCGATCCCCGTCTCGAGCACCCGGGCGCCCGGGAACAGGTCGGCCAGGACGAGGATCGGTCCGAGGTCCTTCGGATAGATGACCTGCGCGCCCCGAGGCATCTTGAGCACGTACTCCGCCAGCGTGGGCCGCACGGCGATGAGCTTGGTGCCGAGCGTCGTGCGGACGGTCAGGCCCTCGTCACGACCGATGAGCGCGTCGTGAGCGACGACCCCGGCATGGGTGTGGAACGTCCCACCCTCGGCCAGCGTCACGAGGTGGCGGCGTCGCTTGGAGTCGACCAGCAACACGCGGTCGCCGGCGGCGAAGGGACGGCCCACGGCGACTACCGGGGAGAGTCGGCGCGGGAACCGACGCGCTCGCGCAACCGGCAGAACGCACAGACGTCGCTCGTGGTCGGCGATCCGCAGACCTCACACGCCTGGAGACCCTCACGCTCGGCGCCGGCGTCGTCGGTGAAGTGGTCGTGCGCGCGGTCCACGAACCCGAACACGAACGCCGCTTTGGCGCCGGGTGAGTGGTCCTCGAGAGCGTTGAGCACTTCCTTGTACCCGAGATGCCGGTTCCCTTCCGCCATCGGGCACTCCTCGACCTGATAGTCGATGCCTTGCAGCAGGCAGTACGCGGCCGTCTCGCGCTCCCCGAGTCGGTACAGCGGCTTCACCTTCCGCGCGAACCCGGGAGTCGCAGGCAGCACGGGATGCTGACGGCCCAGGTACGCAGTCTCCCAACGCAGCACGTTGCCGAGGAGGACCGCCGCCTCGTCGTCGAGGTTGTGACCGGTGGCGACGACGTCGTAGCCGTGCTCGACGGCGACCGCGTTGAACAGGTGCCGTTTCGAAAGTCCGCACGCCCCGCACGGAGCTCGGTGCGTCGCGGCGGCCGCGCCCGGGATGTCGTAGCCGAAGTCGGCGGCAAGATCGACCTCGTGGAGCTTCAGTCCCCGATCGTGCGCGAACGCGCGCGCGGCGTGTCCGGAGGCGTCGGAGTACTCCCCGATCCCGAGCCCGAGGTAGAGCCCGTCGGGGGCATAGCCGAGCCCGAGGAGGAGGTCCCACAGCGCGAGCGAGTCCTTCCCGCCCGACACGGCCACGACGACGCGCTCGCCGGCGCGAATCATGTCGTGGTCCTTGATGGCCCGGCGGACCTGCTCGCCGCAGTGCTTCAAGAAGTGGTCGCGGCAGAAGGCGGCGTTGTGCCGGCGGATGTCGAGCACCGCCGGCCCCCGG
This sequence comes from Acidimicrobiia bacterium, assembly GCA_035264545.1. Taxonomy (GTDB): domain Bacteria; phylum Actinomycetota; class Acidimicrobiia; order IMCC26256; family JACDBD01; genus JALZAA01. The sequence continues at coordinate 13,106 of DATFPZ010000137.1, read as the reverse complement.
CACACACGGCACTTCACGCCGCGCCTCCCGAGGTCACGGGACGGATCTCGACGACGTCCGTATCGGACAGTCGCGCGTCCCGGGTCACGAGCGTGTCGCCCTGGATGACGAGCACGGACTCGGGGTTGACGTCGAGTTGCTCGAGCAGCGCCGAGACCGTGAGCGGGCCCGGCATCTCGACTTCGCGCCGCGGGTTGCGGAGCACCACCTTCACGACTTCCCAGGGTACCGGGCGGTCTTCGACGGGACGCTTACGGGTTTCGGGGAATGGTTCGGATCTCGAGCCGCTCGCCGGCCTTGAGCTCGGTGCTGTACACGGTCTTCGGTGACTGGGTGAGCACGCGCTGTACGAGAGCGAGGAGACCGGCGGTGATTCCCGTGATGAGCCACCGACGTGATCCGTAACGGATGCCCCGCCGGAGGCCTGTGCGCGCGATGCGGATCAGGATGTCCATCACACGCGTCGCACCTCGACGATCGTGCGGCGCTTGCGACCGCGGAGTCGGCCGAACAGGTACGCGCCGATGACGAGCACAACACCGGCGACGATCACCGCGGTGATCCCGATGTTGCGTTGCGTCTCGGTTGCGGTCGTCGAGCCGCGCAGCTGGTCGAACTTCGCTTCGAGATCGGCCCGTGTGATCGGGCGGTCGGTTCCCGGACGCATCTCGGTGCCGCCGTCACCCATCATGAAGAAGCCTTTCGCCTGCGCCGGGCGCCGCGCGCCTTCCACGTAACCGCGCCGCCGACCAGGAGCGCAGCGAACATGATCATGTACGGGATCCACGACAGGTTCCCGGTGAAAGTGGTTCCCGTCTCGTCTTGCAGCGCCCGCAGGCCCGCCATGGCGAGTAGGAGCACGCCCACGCCGAGCAGCAGCGCGCCGAGGATGCCGAAGATGATCCACCGGCCCAGCTGGCGCAGCGGAACGATGGTCTCCTGCTTGAAGTAGGCGACGATCAGCTCCCACAGCTCGGTCACGAGCTGCGGCAGCGGCGGGTTGCGGTTGTCCGAGAGGTTCGGCGCCGGGTCGCTCACGGATCCTCCTTCGGGGCCGGGCGGGGATTGTCGTCGCCGTCGCCCCGGCCCGCAACCAGCATGCCCCCGACCGGCTTACCGACTCACCGCCGGGCTGGGCGGTTCGGCATCGGCACTAGCTGATCGGGGGCCGGCGCGTCGGGGAACTGTCCGATGATCTCGGCCACGCGTCCGCGCATGCCGACCCCGGTTCCGAGGTTGAAGTCGCCGCTGGCGAGGTACGAGAACACGACGGCGCGGCCGGTGTCTACGAACCCCGCCAGCCCCGTCACGCCCTGGAGCGATCCGGTCTTCGCGTGCAACTTGCCGTTGAGTGCCGAGTTGCGAAACTCGTCGGCGAGCGTGCCCGTCTGCCCCGCGACCGCGAGACCGTTCCAGAGCGCGTTGAACTCGGGACGCGCACCGAGGCCGAGGACGCTCATCAGTGTCTGGCACGACACGCGATTGCCGCGGTCGAGACCCGACCCGTCGACGAGCGCGACGCCGTCCACCGGCACGCCGAGCTCGTGCACCTTGTCGACGACGGCTTTGGTCCCGGCGGCGGTCGTGCCCTGGTTCGCGACCTTGACGCCAACCTCCCGGGCGAACATCTCCAGGGCGAGGTTGTCGCTGGACTCGAACGCCGCGGCCACGAGGTCGTGCAGCGGCGCCGACTGGACCGACGCGATCGGCTTGGCTCCCGCCGGGGCGGTCGATCGCCCGGGCGTGCCGACCGATACGCCGCGGGCGCGTAGCAGGTCGCTGAGCTGCGTCGCCGCGAACACCGCCGGATCGTCCACGGCCGTGAGCTTCGGTTGGACCGCGCCCATGCCGTGGTTCACGGTCAGCGCGCCGATCGGCCCGATCTCGGGGTCGGTGCTGTACGTGGCCGGCCACGACGGCAGGTAGCGCACCGCCTCGTAGCGCGAGTCGTCGCCCTGGATACCTGCCGCGATGTTGCGCACCCCGGCGGTGGCGATGGCATCGGCCAGCGTGGCGAGCGACGTGACGGACTTGCTCGGGCCGGTGGCCTGCTCCTCGGTATTCCGCCGCGGGTTCGACTCGACCATGCCCGGGTAGTCAGGCGTGCTGAGCGAGGGATCACCCGCGCCGACGAGCCACAGTCGATCGACAGTCCCGTTCGCCGGGTCGGAGGATGCCACGACCTTCGTCTCGTACTTGAAGTCGGACCCGAGCGCGCTCATCGCTGCCAAGCCGGTCAGGAGCTTCTCGGTCGACGCGGGTGCGAGGGCGAGGTTCGGATTGTGCGACGCGACGTCTCCCGATCCGGCGTTCACCATTACGCAGCTCTGGCCGGCGCCGAGCTCGGCGTCAAGCCGGGACTGCAGGTGCTGCGCCCCCACCGCGTCGACGATCGGTTGCGGCACACGCCGCGGCGACCAGAGCGGGGTCGCCAGCCGGGGATGCTGCGCTTTGGTGGCGGGCGCCTCGTCGCTCCGCAAGGCGAGGTACGCGCAACCAACCGCCGCGGTGATCAGGATGGCGGCGACAATCCGGCGGATCGCGGTGTTGTCGCGGATCACAAGCCTCTCCGCCGGCGAAACCGCGCGTACCGGTAGAGGTGGGCGAGCGCGGTCACGGCGCGGTTGGAAGACGCGTAGCAGACGCGTCCGGTCGCCCGGACCGCGCGCGGCCCGGGGTTGTCGGGATCGGCCACGGCGAGCTCGGTCGCGGTGAGGATCGGCTTTCCCGTGGCCTGTGAGATGTCGGCCGCCGCGTGCGCGAACCGTTCGTCCTGGCGCTCGTGATACGCGACGATTCGCTCGAGCCCGTGGTCGGGAAAGAACGGGCCGGTGCGCATCAGGCGCGCCTGGTTCGACTGGATGCCGAGCCCGAGGTACACGACCGCGTCCACTGCGTCGTGGGAGGCGATGAGGTCCATGACCTCCGGAATCGTGTCACGTGTCTCGGCGCCGGCGAGGTCGACCGGGTTGTTGCGACTCCACCGAGGCGGGAGCTTGGCGTCGATGGAGGAACGCAGGTCGTCGGGGAGGCGGAGCAGCTCGAGACCGGCGCGAGTCACGGCGTCGGCCGTCACGACACCCCATCCGCCGGCGGTCGTGAGCACGGCGACGCGCGGGCCGCGCGGGAGCGGCTGCGTCGCGAACGTCGCCGCCGCCTCGAACGCCTCCTCGACGGTGGTGGGAAGGGTCGCACCGGCTTGGTGGCACATGCCGTCGAAGATCCGCTCGTCGGACGCAAGCGCTCCCGTGTGCGAGGCCGCGGCTCGCTGACCCCCGGCGGTCACGCCGCCTTTCAGGAGAACGAGCGGTTTGCGGCGGGCGACGCCGCGGATTCGGTCGAAGAAACCTCGCCCGTCGGTAACTCCCTCGACATACGCGAGCGCGACCGTCGTCGCGTCGTCGTCCGCGAAATGCTCGAGGAAGTCCGGCACCGTGACGGCGGCGGCGTTGCCGGCCGAGACGGCGCGGCTCACCCCGATGCTCGTCTGCACGGCGTAGTTCTGGAACGACGACACGAAGTTGCCGGACTGGCTCACGATGGCGATGCCGCCCGGCGGCGGGTACGGGGCCACGATCTGCGCGCACAGCGACGCCGGCGTCGAGACGACGCCCTGGCCGTTCGGGCCGACGAGCAGCATGCCGAGGTCGCGCGCCAGCGCGACGAGCTCACGCTCGGCGGCGCGCCCGTCCTCGCCCGCCTCGCCGTATCCCGCTGACGTGACGAACGCGGCCTTGACGCCCTTCGCCGCGCACGCTTTCAGGAGGTCGAGGTTGGCGGCGGCGGGTGTGCACACGAAGACGAGGTCGGCTGCACCTTCGGGTAGGTCGTCGATCGAGGTGAGCACGCGACGTCCGAGGATCTCGCCGCCCTCGAGGTTGGTGGCGAACACCGCGCCCGGGTAGTCGTGCCGGAGGATGTTGTGGAGCGCGACGAACCCGAACTTCCCGGGATGACTCGACGCCCCCGCCACCACGACGCCGCGCGGCTCGAACAACGCGCGCCACTGCTCGGACGCGGGCGGCTTCATGCGCGCACCTCGACCAGCGCGTCCACCGCCACCGGGCGGCCGTCTACTACGACGAGCGGGTTGACGTCGACCGAGATGATGTCGGCGCGGTCCGCGGTCAGCCGGGAGAGCGCGAGGACGACGTCGGCGACCGCATTGCGATCGACGGGCGGCTCCCCGCGCACCGGACCGAGCAGCGGCTGCGCGGCGAGGTCGTCGAGCATCTCCTCGGCATCGACCCGTTCGACCGGGACGAGCCGGAACGCGACGTCGGACAGCGCCTCGGTCAGGACGCCGCCGACACCCAGCATCACGGACGGCCCGAACTGCTCGTCGCGGTACACACCGGCGATGAGCTCACGGCTTCCGTGCACCATCGGCGCGACGAGGATTCCGACTGCACCGTCCTCGGCTGCCGCCGCGTCGAGCAAAGCCGCGGACGCAGCGCGGACGTCGTCGTCGCCGTGCAGCCCGAGCCGCACGAGACCCCGTTCCGTCTTATGGGAAACGTCTTCACCGCAGAGCTTTGCGACGACGGCCCCCCTGGGAGCGATCTCGTGCGCGGCCTCGACCGCCGCGTCCGGCCCCTCGACGAGACGCTCCTCGAGCACGGGCACGCCCGCTGCAGCGAGGACGCGCTTCGACTCGTGCTCGGAGAGCGTGCGCGTGACGGTCGGGGTCACACCGCGGTGGCGCGGTCCCGCCAGAACTCGTCGCGCAGGACCCGCTTCAGGAGCTTGCCGGCGTCGGTCCGCGGCAGCTCGTCGCGGAGCTCGTACCGGCGCGGACGCTTGTACCCGGCGACGCGCTCCTCCACGAACGCGCGCAGCTCCGTGAGGTCGATCGTCTCGTTCGGCTTCGGCTGGACGACCGCGTACACGCTCTCGCCCCATTCGTCGTCGGGGATGCCGAACACGGCGACGTCGAGCACCTGCGGGTGCTCGTGGAGCACGGCCTCGATCTCGGCGGGGTAGATGTTCACGCCGCCCGAGATGATCATGTCCTTCTTGCGGTCGTTGATGAAGAGGAATCCCTCGTCGTCGCGGTACGCGACGTCGCCGACCGACTTCCATCCCCCGTCGCTCAGCTCGGCGAGCTGCTCGTCGGTTCGGTGGTACCCGTCCATCGCCAGGCCGGTGCGAATGAACAGCTCCCCCGGTTCGCCGACGTCGGCCTCGGTGCCGTCCTCGCTGACCAGCTTCACCTCGATCCCGCCGTAGACCTTCCCGCACGAGCCCGGTTTGCGTAGCTGGTCGGCCGGCTTGAGCACGGTCACGATGCCGAGCTCCGTCGAGCCGTAGACCTCGTACAAGAACCCGTCGCCGAGCTTCGCGACCACCTCTTGCTTGAGCGCGAACGGCACGGGCGCCGCGTTGGCGATCAAGCAGCGCATCGAGGACAAGTCGGCGCGTTCGAGCTCCCCCGGCGGCAGAGTGACCAGCCGTTTGAGCTGCGTCGGCGCCGAGAACGTGTTCGTGACGGCGTGCTCCTTCACGAGGCGCAGCCACGCGACCGGGTCGAACTTGCGCAAGATCACGACCGGACAGCCGAGCGTGTGGCTGATCACCGCGAACGCGAGTGGCCCCGAGTGGTAGAGCGGCCCGGTCGTGATGTGCACCTCGGCGCCGGGAACGAGGCCGAGCTCGCCGAGCAGCGCGGCGACGATTACCGGGTCACTGGTCGTGCGCACGGCACCCTTCGGCTTGCCGGTGGTGCCCGACGTGTAGAGCATCTGGGCGCCCACACGGTCGAGGGTTGCGTCGTCCATGGTCGGGTCGTGGTCGGGCTGCGACGCGAGGACGTCGTCCCACGCCTCGAATCCGGCGGGTGTGTCGCCGCCGTAGGTGATCACCGCCCGCACCTTCGGGATGCGGTCGCGGATCTCGGCGACGAGCGGCGCCTGCTCGGCGTCGACCACAACGAGCGTGGCGTCGGAATTGTCGATCACGTACTGCATCTCGTCGGCGTTGAACCGGTACGAGAGTGGCACCGCGATCTGCCCGGCCTTGCGCGCGGCGTGGATCGTCGTGACGACCTCGAGTGAGTTGGGGCCGCACCAGACGAGGCGCTCCCCTGCTTGCATCCCGAGGCTCCGAAGCGCATGCGCGAGCCGGTTCACGCTGCTGTTGAGCTCCTCGAACGTCACCGCGGCGGGGCGCCCGCCGCCGGCCTCGTCGACGATCACCGCGGCGCGGTCGCCCGATGCATCCGCGTGCAAACGCAACAGGTCCGGCATCGGGCACATCGGCAATCCCCCCGAAGGTCGTCGGTAGCCTACCGAAGTGCCTCGGCCGGTCCCCTTGCGGGGAGTCATCGAAGGCTTCTACGGCCAGCCGTGGTCACCCACGGACCGCCTCGCGGTGATCGAGTTCCTCGCCGAACGCGGCATGAACGCGTACGTGTACGCGCCGAAGAGCGACCCGAAGCATCGCGACCGCTGGCGCGACGCCTACGACGCCGCGGAGCTCGGGCAATTTCGCACGCTCGCGGAGCACGCGGCGCAGCAAGGCACCCGGTTCGGCTTTGCGTTGTCGCCCGGTCTCGACATCGACTACCGAAGCGACCCTGACCGAGACGCGTTGCTGGCGAAGCTCGCGCCGTTGCTCGATGCAGGGGTGCAGTGGGTCGTCCTCGCGCTCGACGACATCCCGAACCGTCCCCGCCTCGCGGTCGAGCAGACAGACCTCACTGCCTGGCTGCTCGACGCCCTGCGCGGTCGACAGCCCGACCTGCACTTGACGCTCGTCCCGACCGAGTACGTCGGGACGCGACCGACGTCGTACCTCGAGGGTCTCGCCGCCGAGCTCCCCTCGGACGTCGACGTGATGTGGACGGGCCCGACCGTGTGCTCACCCGTCATCCGGGCCGCCGACGCGCGCGCGCGGGCGAGCGCGCTCGCGGGTCGACGTCCCCTCCTCTGGGACAACTATCCGGTCAACGACGGCACGATGGAGCCTTCCCTCCACCTCGGGCCGTACCGGGGCCGCGAGCCCGAGCTCACCGACGAGCTGGACGGGGTGCTGTGCAACCCAATGCTCCAGCCCCACGCGTCCGAGGTTGCGCTGGCTACCGCGGCCGACTTCCTGAGCGCTCCGGAGAACTACGACCCGGCTGCCTCGTGGTCGCGCGCCATTGCCGCCGTCGGCAAGTCGCGTGCTCCGGCGCTCCGGGCGCTGGCGGCGGCCTGCGCCGACGGACCGTTGTTGGCGCCCGAGCACCTCGAGGCGAACGTGCTGGTCACGGCGCTGGTCGATGCGGCCGGCGGCCCCGCGTGGCCCGAGGCGGTCCGCGCGCTGCGCGACCACTTGGCGGCGGCACAGGACGCCCGGCGGGCCTGGGCCGACGCCGGCGACGAACCGCTCGCGGGAGAGCTCGAACCGTGGCTCGGCGCGGCGGTCATCGAGGGCGAGGCCGGCCTCGCCGCACTCAGGCTCGTCCAGCAGACGTATCCCGTCGCGCGCATCTCCCCCGACGGCAACGGGAAGGCCTTCGGCCCGGACGCCGAGGCGGCCATGGTTCACGCGTTCGCGACCGTGTTCTCGTGGAGCGCGGCCCGCCGGCGCAAGCAGGTCGTGTTCGGTCCGCGCTTCGCCTTCTACCCGGCTGTCATCCAACTCGACGATGGTCGACCGGGACTCGACGTCGATCTCGCGGTCGTCGAAGACCGGTCCGCCATCGACCGGCTCTGCCGCTTCGCGCTCGCGCGCTACCAGGCGCGGGCGCAACGGCCACCGGACACGCTGCGGGTCACGGCTGACGGCGCCCCCGCAGCGGTGGAACCGGGCGGCTCGTTCTCCGCACCGGGCGCCCACGTCGTGGTCGTCGCGGCCGGGCCGGATTCCACCGAGATATCGAGCGCGGATGGCACGTTGCCGTTCCCCGATGTCCGGCTCGCCTGAGGACACCCGCGTGCTCTCCATCGTCATGCCGGCGCACAACGAAGCCGACTACCTCGAGACCGCCGTCCGGGAGGTCCACGACGGCGTGCGCGCGCTCGGCCACGAGCTCGAGATCCTGGTCGTGGAGAACGGATCGACCGATGACACGCGGGCCATCGCCAGACATCTGGCAGACACGAACCCGGTCGTTCGTGTCTCGACGCGTGCCGTCGCCGACTACGGTGCCGCGCTGCGCGACGGCATCCTCGCGGCGCGCGGAGAGCTCATCGTCACCTTCGACGTCGACTACTACGACCTCGGCTTCGTCGAGGACGCGCTGGCGTTGCTGACCGGTGCCGCACCCGCGCCCGCCATCGTGGTGGGGTCGAAGCGCGCGCCGGGCGCTCGCGACACACGCCCGTGGCCGCGGCGGCTCGTCACGACGGTGTTCAGCCGGCTCCTGCGCGTCGGGTTCTCGCTGTCGGTGTCCGATACGCACGGCATGAAGGCGATGCGGGGCGCCGCGGTGGACCCCATCCTCGAGCGTTGCCGCTTCCGTACCGACCTGTTCGACACCGAGCTGGTGATCCGGACCGAGCGCGCCGGGCTGCCTGTCGCGGAACTACCCGTCAATGCCCAGGAGCGTCGCCCGTCTCGCACGCCGATCTGGCGGCGGGTACCCCGGACGATCGTCGGGCTGGTCGTTCTGCGCCTCGCGCTGTGGCGGGAGGGTCGCGTGTCGGAGCGGACCTCGACGTGACCCGTGTCCTCGCGGCCGCGGGCATGTGCCCTCCGGGTCCGGCAACGCCCGGATGGGTTGCAATCGAGGGCGGGCTGATCGTCGAGGTCGGGTCGGGGGCCGGGCCTGCGGACGCGGTCAATGCCGGTTCGGCGGTGCTCGCACCCGGTTTCATCGACCTCCAGGTCAACGGGGTGGGCGACGACGACTTCGTCTCCGCCGACGCCGACGGCTGGCGCCGTGCCGGCCGCGCGCAGCTCGAGGAAGGTGTGACCAGTTACTGCCCGACGCTCGTGACCGCGCCGCTCGACGACTACCCGGCGGCACTCGAGCGCGTCCTCGCGGCGCGCGCCGACGCGGAGAACCAGGCGCTTCCGACCATCGTCGGCGTCCACCTCGAGGGACCGTTCCTCGGCGGCGCGCCCGGTGCACATCCCGTCGCCCTCGTCCGCCCCGCCGACCGCGAATGGTTGCGCGCCCTGCTCGCCGCGTTCCCCGGCCTCGTGCAGCTCGTGACCCTGGCGCCCGAAGCCGACCCCGGCTTCGAGGCCACGCGCCTCCTGCACGAGCAGGGCGTCACCGTCGCGCTCGGCCACTCCACCGCGACCTACGAGACAGCGCGCGCGGCGGCCGACGCGGGCGCGCGACTCGTCACGCACTTGTTCAACGGCATGGGCCCGCTGCACCATCGGCAGCCAGGTCTCGCCGGCGCTGCCCTCGACGACGAGCGCCTGACGCCCACCTTGATTCCCGACCTCGTGCACGTGCACCCGGCCGCGCTTCGACTCGCGATTCGCCACAAGCACAACGTGGGGCTCGTCACCGACCGGGTCGCGACCACAGGCCTACGCGTCACCCAGGACGGGGCTGCTCGACTCGGTGACGGAACCCTTGCCGGATCGACGCTCTCGATGGCGCGCGCGGTGAAGAACACCGTCGGCCTGGGTATGCCGATCGCACGCGCAGTGGAGATGGCGGCGACGATCCCTGCCGGCGCGGTCGGGCTGACGGACCGTGGGCGCATCGCGCCCGGCATGCGCGCTGATCTCGTCGCGCTCGATCCCGGCTCGCTGGCCGTGCGCGCGGTGTGGCTCAGCGGTGAGCCGGTGATCGGTTCGGTCGAGCCCAGCTAGCTACAGCTCGCCAGGCAGCTCTATCTCGGCGCGCACGAGCGCGTCCGGTAGCCGCCGGAACGGGTACGGCAGCAATCGGTGATGCTCCCGGTCGTAAAACTTGTGGGGGTGCGATTCGGGAAGCCGGCAGAGCACGTGCACGGAGACGCCGTTGACGGTGCCGGGGTTGCGCACCCGGTGGTGCATCTCATCGGGCGGCAAAAGGCGGGAGACCGTGCCCGGCTCGTGGACGACTCGCTCGACCTCCTCGAGCACGCACCCTTCGTCGCCGCTCCCCCCGTCGACGCGGCGATAGCGGGTCTCCTCGTCCAGCCCGGCGACGTAGCCGATGATGCCCCAGCAGCCGTGCTCGTGGGTCCCGCTGCTGGTGCCGGGCGGGAAGACGACCGAGAGGACGTGGAACCGCTCGTCCGGGTCGGCGTGCAGCAGATGCCCGATGGCTCCGCCGTCCGCATCCGGTTGCGACGCGTCGGCGGGGAGCTCGCCGGCCCGAGCGAGGAGGCGGTCCATCGCCGGCCGCATCGCTGCGATCGAGTCCTCCTCGGACAGGTCTTGATCGAGGACGGCGGCCACCGAGTCGGCCAGCTCCACAACGGCGTCCGTCACGACGAGCAGCCTACGCAGGCGGTCATCTCGCTAGCCTCAGAGACGTGGACATCGTCGCCGCGCTGTTCGTCGAGAACCTCGACTTCCGCCAGGTTGCGGGCGGATCGACGCGCATCGACATCACCGGCGCGTTCTTCTCCGAGCCCGTGGCCGAGTTCCCGACCCACATCACCCCCCACCTCGTCGTGCTCGTGCGCGCGCCGGCCGACGACAGCGGCATGGGGACCCTCGAGGCGGTGTTCACGCGGGACGGCGAGGAGGTCGCCCGCAACGCGCAGCAGTTCTCGGTCGAGCCGGGCAAGTTCGGCTACCGGCTCGTACGACCCGAGCTCGAGTTCCCCGAACCGGGGACGATCGAAGCGCGCTGCACGATCACAGAGTCGGGCTCGAGCGTGGTCGTCCCCCTGACCGCCATCCCGGCGCCATGACCAGGTTCGCCTCGGCGCTGTCGCAGCACCCGATTGCGGCGAACGCCCTCGGGGAAGCCGCCGGTGAGATCCTCGAGCAGCTCGACGGCGAAGGCTGTGATCTTGCCGTCTGCTTCGCGTCCACACATCACGTTGGTGCGTTCGAGGACATCGGACCCGCATTGCACAGCATCCTCGAGCCCCGAGTGCTCGTCGGCGGCACTGCCGTCGCGGTCGCCGGCGGGGCGCACGAGATCGAGGAGAATCCCGCGCTCACCGTGTTCGCGGCCCGTCTCGACGACGCCACGCTGACGCCCGTCACGCTCCGGGTGCAGGAGACGCCCGACGGCGCCGCGCTGACCGGCTGGCCCTCGCTCGACCGGCCACCTGCCAGCCTGCTGCTGTTCGCGGACCCGTTCACGTTCCCGGTCGACGCCTTCCTGCAGCGCGTCAACCGGGACCTCCCCGGCCTCCAGATCATCGGCGGACTGGCGTCGGCTGCGGGAAGCCCGGGCGGGAACCGCCTCGTGCTCGACGACCGCATCGTCGACGAGGGCGCCGTCGGTGTGTTCGTCGACGGCGGCAGCATCGAGGTGCGCACACTCGTGTCGCAGGGCTGTCGACCCATCGGCCGCCCCTACGTCGTCACCCGCGCCGAGCAGAACCTCATCGAGGAGCTGGGTGGGAAACCGGCGATCGAGCGTCTCCAAGAGCTCGCCGCCGCCGCCTCGGAAGAGGAGCGAGAGCTCTTACGCCGCGGCCTGCACGTCGGGCTCGTCGTCGACGAGCACAAGGCCGAGTTCAGCCGGGGCGACTTCCTCGTCCGAAACCTGCTCGGCGCCGACGAGAGCTCGGGAGCGCTGGCGGTCGGCGAGCAGGTCTCCGTCGGTCAGACCGTGCAGTTCCACGTGCGGGACGCGGGCGCCGCCGACGAGGACCTGCGGGAGATGCTCACCGGGGTCGACGCCGACGCCGCCATCTTGTTCACGTGCAACGGACGTGGCCGCCACCTCTTCACCGTCCCCGACCACGACGCCGGCATGGTCGAGAGCCTGCTGGGGCCGATCCCCTTGGCGGGGGCGTTCTGCGCCGGCGAGATCGGACCGGTCGGCGGGCGCAACTTCCTGCACGGCTTCACCGCCAGCCTCGCGTTGTTCGCGTGACGTCCACCTGGGGTACGCCAACGCGGACGGCTGTCCGCATACGCTGAAAGCGGAGGTAGGGCATGACGGCCGAACCGGTTGCACAGACGCCGGCGGTATCCGAGGAGCTCGAGCGACGCGCCATCGACGTCATCCGCGGACTGTCGATGGACGCGGTCCAGAAGGCCAACTCCGGCCATCCCGGCACGCCGATGGCGCTGGCGCCGCTGGCGCACGTGCTCTTCACGCGCATCTTGCGGTACGACGCCGCCGACGCCGATTGGCCCGACCGTGACCGCTTCGTCCTGTCGGCCGGGCACGCATCCATGCTCCTCTACTCGATGCTGTACCTCACCGGGTACGGCCTCGAGCTCGACGACCTCAAGGAGTTCCGCCAGTTCGGGTCGCGCACGGCCGGTCACCCCGAACACGGCCACGCCCCCGGCATCGAGGTCACGACGGGCCCGCTCGGACAAGGCTTCGGCAACGGCGTCGGCATCGGCATCGTCGAGCGGCACCTCCGCGAGCGCTTCGGCGAGGACGTGTGCAACCACCACGTGTTCGCGATCTGCTCCGACGGCGACCTCGAAGAGGGCGTGAGCCACGAGACGGCGTCGCTCGCAGGCCACCTCGGGCTCGGCCGCCTCGTGTACGTCTACGACGACAACCACATCTCGATCGACGGCCCCACCGAGCTCTCGTACTCCGACGACGTGCGCTCGCGCTTCGAGGGCTACCACTGGCACGTCGTGCAGCTGGGCGAGGTCTCCGAGGACCTCGACGCGCTCGAGCGCGGTCTGCGCGACGGCGTTGCGGTCGAGGACCGGCCGACGTTGCTCATCCTGCGCAGCCACATCGGCTACCCGTCGCCGAAGTACACGGACACCGCGCACGCGCACGGCAACGCTCTCGGCACCGACGAGGTCGCCAAGGTCAAGGAGATCCTCGGGATGCCCGCCGAGGACTTCTGGGTTCCCGACGACGTGCTCGGCTTCTACCGCCAGGCCGGCGCGCGGGGTCGCGACGCACGCGACGCGTGGCGCGAACGCGTGCGCGCGTTCCGAGAGCGTGACGCCGAATTGGGCGAGGAATACGACCTCGTCATCACCGCCCGTGGCCGCGAGGGATGGGAAGCGAAGCTCCCGACCTGGGACGCCGGTGAGAGCCTCGCCACCCGGAAGGCCAGCGCAGC
>DATFPZ010000136.1:0-3823 GCA_035264545.1 Acidimicrobiia bacterium | reverse complement strand
GGCGTCACGCGCGTCGCCGACCTCACGGGCGAGATGGAGGATCCCGTGTGACCGACGTTCGCGAGCGGCTCGCTCTGGCCCTCGACGTCGGCGGGCCGACGGACGCCGAGGCTGTCGCCCGCCGGTTGACGCCCTGGTTCGGGATCGCGAAGGTCGGCCTGGAGCTGTACGCCGAGGGCGGCCCCGACGTCTTCGAGCGCTTGCGTGCCCTCGGCATGGCGATCTTCGCCGACCTGAAGCTCTACGACATCCCGACGACCGTCGAGCGCGCCGCCCGTGCGCTGGGCCGGCGCGGCGTCGACTTCCTCAACTTCCCGGCGGCAGGCGGTGCCGCGATGCTCGAAGCCGGCGTCAGCGGCCTCGCCGAGGGGGCGCGAGATGGCGGGCATCCACCGCCGGTTGCGCTGGCGGTGACCGTGCTCACCAGCGAGCCGGACGTCTCCGCCTTCGACACTCGGCTCGAAGCGGCCGCGAGCGCGGGCTGCGACGGCGTCGTCTGCTCGACGCACGAGATCGCGGTGGTGAAGACGCGCGCCGCGCACCTCACGACGATGGTGCCTGGTATCCGGCTTCCCGGCGAGGCTCGGCACGACCAGGCGCGGGTGGCGACGCCCGCCGAAGCGATCGGGCAGGGCGCTGACTGGCTCGTCATCGGTCGGGCCGTCACCGCCACCGGCGATCCGGAAGCGGCGGCGGAAGCGATCACGCGCGACGCCGACGGCGCCCTTGCGCGTCGAGCACACACGCGCTAACGCGCGACCGGCGCGGCCGGTTGATCGTGGGAGGTCGCTGCCTATACTGACGCCGTCGTCGGGCTGTGCGGCACTGCAGGGAGCGGACGTCCGTGGCGGCCTGAACCAACCGAGCTCGACTGCTCGCTGAGTTGGAGGTCCGTTCCCCGATGCCCCTCCCGCCCTCGCTCACCCCGGAGCAGCGCCAGGCTGCACTCGAGAAGGCCGCCGTGGCCCGGCGGCAGCGGGCAGAGGTGAAAGAGAAGCTCAAGGCGAACTCGCTGACGCTGGCCGAGCTGTTCGAGCAGGGCGACCGCGACGAGACCCTCGCCAAACTGAAGGTCGTGAGCGTGCTCGAGTCCCTGCCGGGCGTCGGCAAGGTCCGGGCGCGCCGGCTCATGCAGGAGCTCGACATCAGCGAGAGCCGGCGCCTGCGCGGTCTCGGTCGCAACCAGCGCGAAGCGCTGCTGAAGCGCTTCGGCTGATCGGCGGCACGCCCTGGGCGTCCTGCTGGTCCTCGCGGGCCCGTCCGGGGTCGGCAAGGGCACCATCGTGCGAAAGCTCCTCGAGCTCGAGCCGCGCCTCTGGTTCTCTGTCTCGGCAACGACGCGCCCGCGCCGCGGAGGTGAGACCGACGGCAAGGACTACGTGTTCCTCGATCGATACGAGTTCGAGCGCATCCGCGACGAGAGCGGGTTCCTGGAGTGGTTCGACGTCTACGGCGACCTGAAGGGCACGCCTCGAGCGCCGGTCGACGAGCATCTCGGCGCCGGCGAGGACGTTCTCCTCGAGGTCGACGTCCAGGGCGCGCTGGCGGTACGCGAGAAATACCCGGACGCAATGCTCGTGTTCGTGAAGGCGCCGTCGCGAGAGGAGCAACGGCGGCGCCTCCTCGAGCGGGGACAGGACGATCTGGAGGCGATCGAGCGCCGCCTGAATCGAGCCGAGGAGGAAGAGCAGGCCGCGGACCGTTTCGACGCCGTGGTCGTGAACGACGACTCTGATCGGGCTGCTCGGGAGGTCGCTGCTATCCTGAGACGTCACCGGGAGGCTCGACCGCCCCCGTAGTCCCTGCCGGAGGGTCGCAAACCATGGCCGAACGACGCGCCACGCTGATGGAGCCTCGAACCGAGAGCCTCCTGGATCGCGTCGACTCGAAGTTCACGCTGGTCACGCTGGCGGCGATGCGCGCCCGAGAGATCAACGACTACTACAACCAGCTCGGCGAGGGCCTCGGCAAGATCGTGCCCCCGCAGGTCACGTCGGTGTCGCGCAAGCCGTTGTCGATCTCGCTCGAGGAGATCGAGGCGGGCAAGATCCGCGCCATTCCCAAGCCTCCCGAAGAAGACGCCGAGGCGGAGGCCGAGGCCGCGCTGCTCACCGACGCCGAGGAACCCGACCAGGCCTAGTAGGCGCAGGCGACGCCCCATGGCCGCGCCGAACCCTCCCGATCCGCTCGTGGCCCTGCGCGGACGTCGCGTCGTGCTCGGCGTCACCGGCGGGATCGCCGCCTACAAGGCGATCGACGTGTGCCGTCAGCTGGTCGACGCCGGCGCGCACGTGGTTCCCGTGCTCACGGACGACGCCCAGCGTTTCGTCGGCGCACTGACGTTCTCGGCGCTGGCGTCGGAGCCGGCGCGCACCTCCCTGTTCGAAGGGGCCGACCCCATCCCGCACACGCAGCTCGGCCGCCGCGCCGACCTGGTTGTCGTCGCGCCCGCCACCGCCAAGGTCATCGGCAAGTACACGCACGGGATCTCCGACGATCTCCTCACCGCCACGTTGCTGGCGACGAAGGCTCCCGTCCTGCTCGCGCCAGCGATGCACACCGAGATGTGGGAGCAGGCCGCGGTCCAGGAGAACCTCGCAGTCCTGCGCGAGCGCGGCGTCCATGTGATCGATCCCGAGGAGGGACGCCTCGCCGGAGGCGACACCGGCACCGGCCGGCTCGCCGATCCCGAGCGCATCGTGGCCGCCGCCGCCGACGTGCTCGCGGGAGCCGGCGACCTCGCCGGACTGCGCATGCTGGTCACGGCGGGGGGCACGCGCGAGCCGATCGATCCGGTTCGCTTCGTCGGGAACCGGTCGTCCGGGAAGATGGGGTACGCCGTCGCCGAGTGCGCCGCCCGGCGCGGCGCCGCCGTCACGCTCGTCACGACCATCGGGCGGCCCACGGACGCCTCCGGGATCGCGGTCGAGCGGGTGGAGACGGCCGAGGACATGGCCCGGGCCGTGCTGTCCCGCTTCGCCGAGTCGGACGTGGTGGTCATGGCGGCGGCAGTGGCCGACTTCCGGCCCAAGGCGGTGGCGGAGGAGAAGCTCAAGAAGCGCGACGGGGTGCCCGAGGTCGTGCTCGAGCCGACGCCCGACGTGCTCGCCATGCTGGGTGAACGCAAGGTCGCAGGGCAGCTGCTCGTCGGGTTCGCGGCCGAGACCGAGCACGTCGAGGAGCATGCGGCCGAGAAGATGGCGGGCAAGCGCGTCGACCTGATGGTCGCCAACGACGTGTCCGCGGCCGACTCGGGGTTCGAAGTCGACACGAACCGGGCAATCCTGCTGTACTCGTCCGGTTCTCGGGAGGAGACGTCCCTGCTCGACAAGCGCGAGCTGGCGGATCTCCTTCTCGATCGAGTCGCGGCGGTCCTCGCCGACGATCCCACAGGAGCGAAACGAGCGCGGTGACGGCGGCTTTGCCGACCGCACCGCAGGAGCCGGCGCTTGCGACGGCGACCAAGGAGGCAAATGTGAGCCGGTTCATGTTCACCTCGGAGTCGGTCACCGAGGGCCATCCCGACAAGATGTGCGACCAGATCAGCGATGCCGTCCTGGACGGCATGTTCGAGCAGGACCCGTACAGCCGGGTCGCGTGCGAGAGCATGTGCACGACCGGCATGGCCGTCGTCGCCGGCGAGATCAGCTCGAACGCGCACCTCGACATCCCGCGCCTGGTCCGGGACACGATTCGAGGGATCGGCTACACGGACGCGTCGTACGGATTCGACGGCAACTCGTGCGCGGTGATCACGTCGATCGACGAGCAGTCGTCCGACATCGCCCAGGGCGTCGACAAGGCGTTCGAGCTCCGCACCGGC
>DATFPZ010000135.1:0-16984 GCA_035264545.1 Acidimicrobiia bacterium | reverse complement strand
CCCGGACCCGTTCGTCGTCGTCGACGCCGGCGCCGGGCGCGGGCGGCTGGCGTCCGACGTGCTCCGGGCCGAGCCGGAATGCTCGAGCGCGCTCCGCTACGTGCTCTTCGAACGCTCGGCCGCGCTGCGGGTCGCGCAGCGCGAGCTGCTGACGCTCGAGCCGGCCGACCGCGCCTTCGGACCCGCGGTGCGCGACGAGCCGGACGAGGCGCCCCGCCCGGTCGCGGGCATCGGCCCGATCGTCACCGCCCTCCCCGAGCTGCCGGCACTGCCGGTCGCGGCGGGCGTCGTGCTGGCGAACGAGCTACTCGACAATCTCCCGTTTCGGGTGGTCGAGCGTTCGTCCGGCGGGTGGACGGACGTGAGGATCGGACTCGCCGACGGCGGCTTCGTGGAGGTCGCGGTCCCGGCACCACCCGACATTGCCGCCGCCGCCGACGACGTGGTCGCCGGCGCCACGATCCCCGCCGGCGCGCGCCTCCCCGTCCCGACCGCCACCGTCGACTGGCTCGCCGGGTGCGGTCACGTCCTGCGGCGCGGCTTTCTCGTCGTCATCGACTACGCCGACGACGCCGCGTCCCTTGCCGCCCGTCGCCAAGACGAGTGGCTCCGCACCTATCGCAGCCACCAGCGCGGCGAGACACCGCTCGCCGCGCCGGGCGCGCAGGACATCACGTCCACGGTGCCGGCTGAGCATCTCGTCGCCCACGCCGCTCGCGCCGGTTTCCGGCTCGTCGAGCACACCACCCAGGCGGCGTGGCTCGCCGCGCTCGGCATCGACGAGCTCGTCGACGACGCCCGCGGGCTGTGGCGCGAACGAGCCGCCGTCGGCGACCTCGAGGCGTTGGCTGCTCGCAGCCGGGTGACCGAAGCCGCCGCCCTCACCGACCCGTCCGGCCTCGGCGCCCACCACGTGTTCGTGTTCGCGAAAGGGTGATGCGCAGAGCCGGGGCTTGCGACGGCGGCCAGAAAGCTCAGATACGCACCGGGGGGATCGCTCAGCTCGGTTCCTGGAGGATGCCGACGCGGTGGCCTTCCGGGTCGGAGATCATCGCGACCGTCGGGCCGTCCGGACCCGTCGGCGTCGGCGGCTGTACGACCTTGGCACCCAGCTTCTCGGCCTGCCGGAGCCGGGCTTCGAGGTCCGGCACCGACACGTAGAAGGTCACGTACTCGGTTTCGTTGCTGGCGAAAATGCCGCCGGGAATGCCGCCCTCGGCGTCGGTGTCGACCATGCCGTACGCGGCGGGGTTGTCGGCGTTGACCTTCCAATGGAACAGCTCGCTGTAGAACTTCGAAAGGGAGTCGAAGTCGCGCCCGGCGACCTCGAACCACACGACGGGGGCACCCATCTCGATTCCTCCTTCTCTGTCTGTCTCTCTTGTCTCTGTGCTTCCTCGCTTGCATGGACAGACTGTGGCGAGGCGGCGACAACCCCCTGTCGGGGTTTCCGGACGAGGTGACGTGACCCGTGTCGCAGATAGCCTGACCGGGGCAGCCAGCAACGAAGGGGGAGCGATGCCGGAAGCCACCATCGAAGCGCTGCTCGCCGAAGGCCGGACGTTCCCGCCGCCGCCCGAGTTCAAGAAGGCCGCCCGCATCGTCGACGCCGAGACCTATGACGAAGCCGAACGCGACTTCGAAGGCTTCTGGGCCCGACAGGCGGTCGACCTCCTCGACTGGACCGAGGAGTGGCACACGATCCTCGATTGGGACCTGCCGTTCGCGAAGTGGTTCGTCGGCGGCACGCTCAACGTCAGCTTCAACTGCCTCGACCGGCACGTCGCCGCCGGTCACGGCGACCAGGTCGCGTACCACTGGGAAGGCGAGCCCGGTGACACGCGCACGATCACCTACGCGCAGCTCCTCGACGAGGTGCAGCGGACCGCGAACGCGCTCACGTCGCTCGGCATCCGCAAGGGCGACCGGGTCAACATCTACCTGGGCATGGTCCCCGAGCTGCCGATCGCGATGCTGGCGTGCGCGCGTATCGGCGCACCGCACTCGGTCGTCTTCGGCGGGTTCTCGGCCGAGGCGCTCCGTGATCGCATCAATGACGCCGAGGCCCGGCTGCTCATCACGGCCGACGGCGCGTGGCGGCGGGGCCAGGTCGTCCCGCTCAAGGAGAGCGCCGACACCGCCATGGCCGAGACGCCGTCGATCGAGCGGTGCCTCGTCGTGCGGCGCACCGCCCAGGACGTTCCCATGCAGGACGGGCGTGACATCTGGTGGGACGACCTCGTCCCCGGTCAGGCCGCCGAGTGCCTGGCCGAGCCGATGGACTCCGAGGACCTTCTCTATCTCCTCTACACGAGCGGGACGACCGCCAAGCCCAAGGGGATCATGCACTCGACCGGCGGCTACTTGACGCAGGTCGCGTGGACACACCAGAACGTCTTCGATATCAAGCCCGACACCGACGTGTACTGGTGCGCGGCCGACGTCGGCTGGGTGACCGGGCACTCGTACATCGTCTACGGGCCGCTCGCCAACCGCACGACCAGCGTCATGTACGAGGGCACGCCCGACTTCCCCGACAAGGACCGGTTGTGGTCGATCGTCGAGCGGTACGGCGTGACGATCCTCTACACCGCGCCCACCGCCATCCGGAGCTTCATGAAGTGGGGCACTGAGTATCCCGACAAGCACGACATGTCGTCGTTGCGGCTGCTCGGCACGGTGGGCGAGCCCATCAACCCGGAGGCCTGGGTCTGGTACTGGCAGCACATCGGCGGCGGCCGGTGCCCGGTGGTGGACACGTGGTGGCAGACGGAGACGGGCGCGATCCTCATCAGCCCGCTGCCGGGCGCCACGACGCTCAAGCCCGGGAGTGCCACCTTCCCGCTTCCCGGTGTCGGCGCCGACGTCGTCGACGACCAGGGCAACCCGGTGCCGATCCCCGGCGGCGGCTACCTCGTGCTCTCGCGGCCGTGGCCGGCGATGCTGCGCGGCATCTGGGGCGACCCGGAGCGGTACCGCGACACGTACTGGAGCCGGTTCGAGGGGACGTACTTCGCCGGCGACGGCGCCAAGCGCGACGAGGAGGGCTACTACTGGCTGCTCGGCCGTGTCGACGATGTCATGCTCGTCAGCGGGCACAACATCTCGACGGCCGAGGTCGAGCACGCCCTGGTCGGGAACACGATGGTCGCCGAAGCGGCCGTGATCGGACGCACCGACGCGACTACGGGCCAGTCGATCAGCGCCTTCGTGATCCTGCGCGCCGGCAACGAGCCGAGTGACGAGCTCGCCACCCAGCTACGCGATCACGTGGCCAGCACGATCGGGCCGATCGCCAAGCCGAAGACCGTGCTGTTCACCGAGGAGCTGCCAAAGACCCGCTCGGGCAAGATCATGCGGCGGCTCCTGCGCAACGTTGCCGAGGACGAGCAGCTCGGTGACACGACGACGCTCGCTGACCCGAGCGTGGTCGAGGGCATCAAGGATCGCTACCTCTCGACGCAGGGCGCCGGCGACGAGGAGTGAGCCGCCCGTATCCCGAGCACTGGACATGGCGCGACGGACCGGTTCCGCCCGGCCCGGCCGTGGTCGTCGACCTCGACGGCGTGCTCTCCGACGCCGCCAGTCGCCAGCACTACCTCGAGGCGCCCCGCCGGGACTGGCGCGCCTTCTTCGACGCCTGCGGTGACGATTCGGTCATCGAGGAGGTCAAGGTGCTCCTCGACCTGCTCGACCCGTCACTGGCAATCGTCCTGCTCACGGCGCGGCCGGAGCGGGTGCACCTCCTGACCGAGGCCTGGCTCCACCGCTACAAGATCCGCTGGGACGCGCTCGTGATGCGGCCTTGGGGCGACTTCGAGGTCTCGCGTGACTTCAAGCGGCTCTCGGTCGACGACTTCCGCCGCTACGGATTCGACCTCGAGCTCGCGATCGAGGACGACCAACGCAACGTCGAGATGTTCCGCGCCGAAGGCATCCCCTGCATCTACTTCCACTCCGGCTACTACGACTGAAACCGCCACGTGGTCGCGGCGACGTTCCTCGCGTTGGGTTCCGCCGCCCTGCACGCCGCGTGGAACCTGCTCGTCAAGACCAGCGCCGACCGGCTGATCGCGGCGTGGGGTTTGTACGTGACGGGCGGGATCCTGTTCCTGCCCGTGTTCCTGCTCGTCGATCGGCCGGGCGCCGACGCCCTGCCGTTCCTCGCCGCGTCCAGCGTCGTGCACGTCGTGTACGTCGTTGCTCTCACCCGCGCCTACCAGCACGGCGACTTCTCGTTCGCGTACCCGCTCGCCCGGGGCGGTGGCGCGCTGTTCGCCGCGATCGGCGGGGTGCTGTTCCTCGCCGACTCGCTCTCGGGCCTCGCCTGGCTCGCCATCGCCATCATCGTCGGCGGGCTCGCCACGCTGGTCCGACCGGGCGTGTCACGGGTCGCGCTGCTGTGGGCCGGTCTCACGGCCGCCATGATCGGGACGTACACGACCCTCGACGCCGCCGGCGCCCGCCGATCCAGCGGTCTCGGCTACGGGATCGCGATCGTGCTCGGCGCCGGCCTGGTCCTCAGCGCCGCGATCGTCGCCTCGGGACGGGCCGGGCGCCTGGGCCCCGCGATCGAACGGGAGTGGCCCCGCTTCGTCATCGGCGGCGTGTGCTCGACGCTCGCCTACTCGATGGTGCTGGCCGGGGCCCGGCTCGCACCCGTCGGGTACGTCGCCTCCCTGCGCGAGTCCTCCGTGATCCTGGGGGCCGGAGCGGGGTGGCTGTTCCTCCACGAGCGGCTGGGCGGGGCCCGGCTCGCATCGGCGCTGGTCGTGACGGTAGGACTCGTGCTGCTGATCGTCTGGCAGTAGCCGCGACCGGCACGGCTCACGGAGCCCTTACGATTCGGGGGAACGCCTGACCCGGTCCGGGCGTTGCATGGACAAGAGGTGATGTGAGATGCGAAGCGCATTCACGAACACGTTCAAGACGTTCGTGCTCCTTGCTTTCCTCGGCGCCCTGTTCATGGGCATCGGCGCCATCTTCGGGACCGGCGGCCTCGTCATCGGCGCGGTGCTCGCCCTCATCTTCGTCGGCGGCACGTACTGGTTCAGCGACAAGATCGCCGTCGCCGCCGCCCGGGCCAAGCCCGTCAGCCGCGAGGAGGCCCCCCGGCTCTACGAGATCGTCGAGGAGCTGGCCCGGCGCCACGACATGCCGATGCCACGGCTGTACGTCTCGCCCGAGCCGCAGCCCAACGCCTTCGCCACCGGCCGTGGCCCCAACCACGCGGTCGTGGCCGTCACGCAGGGCATCCTCCAGGTGCTCGACGACGAGGAGTTGCGCGGCGTGCTCGCCCACGAGCTGTCGCACGTTCGCAACCGCGACATCCTCATCGGATCGGTCGCGGCCGCGGTCGCGTTGATGATCACGTTCGTCGCGCGCATCGCGATGTTCAGCGCGATCTTCGGCGGTGGCGACGACGAGGGCGGCGGCAACATCATCGGCTTGCTGGCGATGGCCATCCTCGCCCCGCTGGCCGCCGGCTTGCTCCAGGCGGCGCTGTCCCGCTCCCGTGAGTACCAGGCCGACGCGTCCGGTGCCCACCTGATCGGCGAGGGCGAGCCGCTGGCGCGCGCGCTGCAGAAGATCGAGGCGGCCGCCAAGCGGACCCCGATGGACGTGAACCCGGCCGAGGCCACCGCGTACATCATCAACCCGCTCACCGGACGCAAGGTCAACTTCGCCAACCTGTTCTCGACCCACCCGCCCACCGAGGAGCGCATCGCCCGGCTCCGCAACTTCGACCGCACCCAGGCCATCTGATCTGACTGTCCCACCCGCACCGCGGACGGCCGGCTCTGCCCACCCCAGAGCCGGCCGTTCCGCGCGCGGGGGAGTGGGTCGATGCCGGCCCATCGACGGCGGACTCGGACAGGCGGGCCTAGCGGCCCTCCGGCCGGCTTCGCCGCCTCCGGGCATGACGCCCGAACTCGCCGGCGCCGACGGGCCGGCATCGACCCGTGAGCAGCGGATTTCGGACCGCCCTGCTTCGGCTTCGCCTCGTCCGCTACTGCCAGCTGCCGTCACGCGCCTGGCGTGGGTGCGGTCGGCGTTGGCACCCCTTCTCCTCGCGAGCTAGTCGCGGAAGTTGGTGAACTGCAACGGGATGCCGAAGTCGGTCTCGCGGAGCTTCGCGATCGCGGTTTGGAGGTCGTCCCTCTTCTTGCCGCTCACGCGGAGTTGCTGACCCTGGACCTGGTGGGAGACGCCCTTGAGGCCGAGTCCCTTGATGAACTTGCCGATCTCGCGGGCCTTCACGTCGGAGATCCCGACGTTCAGGTTCGCGGTCTGACGCACGGTTCCTTTGGCGGCGTCCTCGACCTTGCCGTACGAGAGTGCCTTCAACGAAACCTTGCGGCGCACGAGCTTCTCCTCGAGCACTTGCGTGAGCGCGCGGAGGCGGTCCTCGCTCGCGGTGTGCAACTCGATCGACGTGTCGCCGAGGTCGATGGAGCTGTTGGTGTCCTTGAAGTCGTAGCGCGTCGCGATCTCGCGGCGGGCCTGGTCCACGGCGTTGCGGACCTCTTGGTGGTCGACCTCGGAAACGACGTCGAACGTCGGCATGTGACTCCAGGGAACGGTTTCGCGCGGCTGGTATCGTACGCGCCCCGGGTCGGTACCCGAGTGGCCAAAGGGGGCAGTCTGTAAAACTGCTGCGAAAGCTACGCTGGTTCGAATCCAGCCCGGCCCACTCGTGCGCCCGGCGTGCAGGTCCGCCCCGAGGGCGGACCGCTTCGCGCCGGGCGACAATCCGGCCGGCCCGTTCCCGCCGTATTCCTGGTCAGCGGCGTGGCACGGGATCGAAAATTCCTTCCGACGGGGATCCGAACGATACTTGTGGGTCATATGGCCGCTCCCAGGGTGGCGGGACGCACGGCAGTGCGCGGCGGGGCGCTCCTCCTCTGCGCAGCTGCGTTCGCCCTCGCGGCCTGCTCCGGCTCCGGCTATCAGTACGTCAAGAACGGAAGCGACGGCTCGGGCACGTACTTCCAGGTTCCCGATGCCTGGCGCATCTACGACGAGAACGCGTTCATCAAGTCCCGACACCTGTCGCCCACCCGGGCGAAGGCGGCCCGGGCCGACAGCTGGACGGTCGCCTTCGACGCCAGCTCGAGGCCATCGCTGAAGCACTTCAACCAGCTGGCGACGAAGCAGCCGTTCGGCATCGCCGAGGTGCGCAAGCTCGATCAGGACGAGCGCGACTCGTTCTCGCTGATGGCGATGCGCAACTACTTCGTGCCCGTCGACGACCTCGCCCAGACGGGCGGGGAGCTCGTGCCGCTCCGCCTCGACGAGTTCACCCGCGACGGGGGATTCCACGGGTTGCGCTTCACGTTCGAGTTCTCACTTCCGACGGACAAGGAGTCCGTTACCGTCGACCAAGTGTCGATCGTCGACGCCGGGACCAAGGAGGTCCACTTCCTGGCCGTCAGTTGTCGCTCGTCGTGCTACGAAAGGAAGAAGGACACGATCAACAAGATTGTCGATTCGTGGACCGTGAAGGAACGATGACATGACCCCGACGTCCACCCCCACTCCCGGGCCGCGGTTCACCAGCCGTCCCCGCGACGACGACCGCCCGACGCGGAAGCCGCTGGCGATGTGGGACCGGGTGAAGTACCTGCTGCTGCTGGCCGCACTCTTCTGGTTCTTCGTCTGGGCGGCGATCGCGGACAACCCGCTGTTGCCGTTCAACGATGCCGTCAACGACACGGTGAGCGA
Source organism: Acidimicrobiia bacterium (assembly GCA_035264545.1). Classification (GTDB taxonomy): domain Bacteria; phylum Actinomycetota; class Acidimicrobiia; order IMCC26256; family JACDBD01; genus JALZAA01. The sequence goes on along the minus strand of DATFPZ010000135.1, from coordinate 9,259 downwards.
GAAGCGGTGGATCTTCCTGCTCGGCGCGCTCGAGCTCATCCGACAGGTCCACTACCTGATCAGCGAGCGCTCCGCCGCCTACCACCGGTTCTGGACGCAGAGGGTCTTCGGCGGGTTCAACCGTCGCAGCGCCCGGATGAGCGATTGGAACCGCTACCGGCTGGCTCGGCTGGCGAAGATCATCCTCTTCCTGGTGATCCTCTCGATCGTTCTCGGGACGATCTTCGACACGTCACCAGCTCTGGCGCTGGTCGAGCTGCCGTCCCGGATCGTCGACGCGCTGCCGTTCGTCTTCCAGCTGCTGTTCGGCGCGTTGTTCATCATCATCGAGTTCGGTGCCCTGTTCTGGCTGCTGACTCGGGGCGGCGTCGACGTCTACTACCCGGACGACATCAAGACCCGGTTCACCGACGTGTGGGGCCAGGACAACGTCCTCGCCCGGGTCAGGGAGAACATGGTCTTCCTCGAGGATCCCGAGGCGATCGAGGAGAAGGGCGGTTACGTCCCGGGGGGCATCCTCCTCTGGGGCCCGCCCGGTACGGGCAAGACGCTGATGGCCGAGGCGGTGGCGGGCGAGACGGGCAAGCCGTATGTGTTCGTCGACCCGGGCGCGTTCATCAACATGTTCATGGGTGTCGGCGTCCTCAAGGTCAAGAGCCTGTTCCGCAAGCTCCGCCGCCTCGCGCTCCGCTACGGCGGCGTCATCGTGTTCTTCGACGAGGCCGACTCGCTCGGGAACCGCGGCCAGCTGATGCCGGGGCCGTGGGGCGGCCCCGTGAGCGCCCGTCCTCCGTCCGGTCCGTGGGCGGCTTCGCCGTCGTGCAACTGCGCCTCGTACCTGTCGGAGCAGTCGACGTCGCTGCTCATGCAGTCCGCGCTCGGCTCCTCGATCGACGAGACGCCGCGGCGCCGGCGCGACCGCCAGATCATGGGCATGGGCATGGGCGGCGGCGGCGGGGGGATGGGAACGCTCCAGGCGTTGCTCACCGAGCTGTCCGGGCTGAAGAAGCCGCGCGGGCTCCTGAACCGCTTCGCACGGCGCGCGCTCGGCATGCGGCCGAAGGCGCCACCGAAGTACCGCATCCTCGTGATGATGGCCACGAACATGCCGCAGGCCCTCGACGAGGCCCTGTTGCGACCCGGTCGCATCGACCGCATCTACAAGGTCGGCTATCCGTCGAAGTCCGGCCGGATCCGTACCTACGAGGGCTACCTCGCCAAGGTGCAGCATCAGCTCACCGCCGAAGACGTCGACAAGCTGGCCACGATCACGCCGTACGCCACCGGGGCGACCATCAAGGACATCGTCAACGAGGCCCTGATCGTCGCCATTCGCGACGGGCGCGACACGATCACGTGGCGTGACGTCGTGCAGGCGAAGCAGCTCAAGGACCTCGGACCTCCGGAGGACGTCGAGTACATCGAGCGGGAGCGGCATGCGACCGCGCTGCACGAGGCCTGCCACGCGGTCGTCGCCTACCGAGCCCGGCACCACCTCGTCATCGACATCGCGACGATCGAGAAGGGCGGCACGTACCTCGGCATGGTGAGCTCGATCAAGCCCGACGACCTCTTCACCCAGTGGCGATCCGAGTACGAGGCCGACGTCATGGTGAGCCTGGCGTCGCTCGCCGGCGAGAAGATGTTCTTCGACGGCGACAGCTCGTCCGGTGTCTCCTCCGACCTCGAAGGCGCGACGCAGATCGCGACCTTCATGGAGGGTTACTGGGGCATGGGCTCGACCGTGTCGTCCCACGGGGTGACCCACCGGGTCGGCATCGCCGGCGGCGGCCGCCCCGGCGCCGGCGAGCAGAAGGAACGGGATCTGCTGAAGAGCGGGCTCGGCGAGCGCATCGAGGAGAACCTCGGATCCATGATGCAGCGCACCGAGGCGCTGCTGGCCGAGAACTGGCTCGAAGTGCTCGCCGTGACCCACGCGCTCGAGACGAACAAGACGCTCACCGGCGATGACATCAAGGCCGTCGTCGACGGCACGCCCGGGCCGCTCGTCGACGGCACCGAGTACCACACACCCGAGTTCGCCGAGCAGGCCAAGCAGTACCACCAGCGCGTGCTCGTCGCCCACAAGGAACACGCCGCGGTCGAGGTCCCGCTCCCGAGGCTCAATGGCCAGAGCGCGTCACCCGGAGAGCGCGCCGCCGCCGACGAGCCGGCGCCGACCGGGCCCCCGCGTCCGGTGCGCGGTGACGGGCGCCGGTCCCGTGGGAACAACCGGCGGAAGAAGAAGACCTAGTCGCTACAGCATTCGCTGCATCTCGACCAGGTCGAGCCAGCGGCCGAACTTGCGGCCGACCTCCCGCTCGGTGCCGACGAGCTCGAAGGCGCACGCCAGGTGCAACGCGATCGACGCCTCGTGGTTCCCCACGATGCGGGCCATCACAGAATGGAACCCGTGGTCGACGGCGAGCCGGAGCAGCTCGTCGAGCAAGAGCCGGCCGATGCCCTGCCCGCGCCGGTCGCGGCGCACGTAGACGGAGTCCTCGACGGTGGGGGAGTACGCGGCTCGATCCTTGAACGGCGAGAGCGATCCGAACCCGACGACCTCACCCACCTCGTCGGTGGCGACGACCACCGGGTGCGCTCCCGAGTGCGCGTCGATCCATTCGACCTGCTCGTCGAGCGTGCGGGGAACGAGGTCGAAGGTGACTGTCGACTCGGCGACCTCGATGTTGTAGATGGCCCGGATCGCCTCGGCATCGCGCCGCTCGGCCAGGCGAACGGTGAAGCCCACGCCTTCGGACGCTATCGCGGGGGGCATACAGCCAACCCGTTGCTATCCTCGAAGGCTCGCCCCCTTAGCTCAGTCGGCAGAGCACTTCCATGGTAAGGAAGGGGTCTACGGTTCGAGTCCGTAAGGGGGCTCGGCGGTGTAGCTCAGTTGGCAGAGCACGCGGCTCATAATCGCGGCGTCGCGGGTTCGAGTCCCGCCACCGCTACCAGAACGCGACGACGACCACACACGGAAAGCAGCGGAAACGTGAGCAAGCCGAAGTTCGAGCGGACCAAGCCGCACCTCAACGTCGGGACGATGGGTCACATCGACCACGGCAAGACGACCCTGACCGCCGCCATCACCAAGGTCCTGCACGACCAGGACCCGTCGACCGCCTACACGAGCTTCGACGAGATCGACAAGGCCCCGGAGGAGAAGGAACGGGGCATCACGATCAACATCGCCCACGTGGAGTACGAGACCCCGAACCGGCACTACGCGCACGTCGACATGCCCGGGCACGCCGACTACATCAAGAACATGATCACGGGCGCGGCACAGATCGACGGCGCCATCCTCGTCGTGGCCGCCACTGACGGCCCGATGCCCCAGACGCGCGAGCACGTGCTCCTGGCACGACAGGTCGGCGTGCCCTCGATCGTGGTGGCGCTCAACAAGGTGGACGCCGTCGACGACGAGGAGCTCCTCGACCTCGTCGAGCTCGAGGTGCGGGAGCTGCTCACCGAGTACGAGTTCCCGGGCGACGACATCCCGGTCGTCCGCGTGAGCGCGCTCAAGGCTCTCGACGGCGACTCGGGTGCCGTCGAGCAGGTCGTCGAGCTGATGAACGCGGTCGACACCTACGTCCCCGAGCCCGTGCGCGACCTCGACAAGCCGTACCTCATGCCGATCGAGGACGTGTTCTCCATCACCGGCCGGGGCACTGTCGTCACCGGCAAGGTGGAGCAGGGCGTGGTCCACACCGGGGACGAGGTGGCGATCGTCGGGATCAAGGAGACGACCAAGACGGTCGCCACGGGCGTGGAGATGTTTCGCAAGCTTCTCGACGAAGGCCGGGCGGGCGACAACATCGGCGTCCTCCTCAGAGGCACGAGGAAAGAAGACGTGGAGCGAGGGCAGGTGCTGGCCAAGCCGGACAGCATCACGCCGCACACGAACTTCCTCGCCCAGGTGTACGTCTTGAACAAGGACGAGGGTGGCCGCCACACACCGTTCTTCGTGAACTACCGGCCGCAGTTCTATTTCCGCACCACCGATATCACCGGTTCCATCGCGCTCCCCGAGGGGGTCGAGATGGTCATGCCGGGCGACAACACCGAGATGACGGTCGAGCTCATCGCGCCGATCGCGATGGAAGAGGGCCTCCGCTTCGCGATCCGCGAGGGTGGCCGCACCGTCGGCGCCGGGCGCGTCACCAAGATCATCAAGTAGGGGAGCCCAGTGGCGAGCGACAAGCGAGTGAAGGTGACGCTGGCGTGCGACGTCTGCAAGCGGCGCAACTACATCACTATGAAAAACCGCACCAACGATCGCGAGCGCATCGAGATGAAGAAGTACTGCCGCTGGGACCGCCGCCACACGCTCCACAAAGAGACCCGGTAGGTCGGTGCCTCGTAACCCGACGCGGGCGTCAGGGGTCTGAATGGCTACGGACCCAACCGCAGAGCTAAGGGCCGAGGTCGACCGCCTGGTCGCCTCTGCCCGAGAAGATGACCGGGCGGCATTCGACGAGCTGGTGCGGCGCACCTACGTCGATACGTACACCCTCGCGATGCGGCTGACCGCCAACGAGGAGGACGCACGCGACGTGGTCCAGGAGTCGTATCTCCGGGCGTGGAAGGGCATCAAGCGCTTCCGTGGCGACGCGCAGTTCTCCACGTGGATGTACCGCATCACCGCCAACGCGGCGGCGACGCTGGTGCAGAAGCGGCGCCGCCGGCGCGCCGAGTCCCTCGACACTGTGGAAGAGCCGATCGACACGTCCCTCGAGGCGCAGCCCGAAGCGGCGGCGGAGTCGGCCATCGGGCTCGAGGAGCTCGCCCGCGCGGTGGCGGCGCTGCCGCCGAAGCTGCGGAGCACCGTGGTGCTCAAGGACGTGTACGGCTTGTCGCACGAGGCCATCGCCGAGGACCTCGGCATCTCGGTCGCGGCGGCGAAGGTGAGGCTGCACCGGGGGCGGAAGCGTCTCCGTGACGTGCTGTTCGAGGAAGGCGGGAGGTCCGCCCATGCGGTGTGAAGACGTAGCGCGAATGCTGCCGGAGTCGGTCGAGGGGACACCGGTCGACCTGGCGATGCAGACGCACATTGAATCGTGCCTGCGATGCCAGGCCGAGCTGGCGCGCTACCGGAGAATGCTGCGGGCGCTCCAGCAGCTGCGCACGCGCTTCCTCGAGCCTTCGCCCAGCCTGCTCGCCCAGACCCTGGCGACGCTCGAAGAGGCCGGCGAGCGCCGGGCTGTCCGGTCGCTGCTGTCGGGCCGTCGCCTCGCGTACGCCGGCGCCATCGGCGGTGCTGCACTCGCAACCGCGGGGACGGCGGCGGCGCTGATCCTCGCCCGCTCCCGCCGCCGGGCCGCGGTCGCATAACCGGTCCCGGCTGACGCCCTTCTGAGGGCCGCTGCTACTCTTGGCATTCGGGCCCCCGCGCGCCCGGAGGGCAGTAGCTCAATTTGGCAGAGCACCGGTCTCCAAAACCGGCGGTTGGGGGTTCGAGTCCCTCCTGCCCTGCTGCCACCACGAACCGAGAGTGAACCCAACAGCGAGATCGCCCGCACCGAGGCGGTGACGTGAACCGACAGACCAAACGACTGATGCAGCGCCAGAAGTCCGACCGGCCGCGCGCGCCCGAGCGCAAGGCGCGCCCCCAGCCGGCGCCGCAGCGCGAGCGCACCGGCCCCCGGCAGTACCTCACCGAGGTCCGGGGCGAGCTGCGGAAGGTCGCGTGGCCCACCCGCCACGAGGTCGTCAACTCCACGATCATCGTGCTCATCGCGGTCGTGTTCATGACCAGCCTCATCTTCGGGTACGACTACTTCTCCGCGAAGCTCGTCCTCTTCTTGTTCGACTGACCATGACGGCCTTTCCCCCCGGCGAGAACCCCGACCGCGACGACGAGACCCCGGCTGAGGAGCGGGCGGCGGAGGAGCAGAGCTCCGTCGACGAGTCCATTCCCGACACGCCGGCCGAGGACCCGGACGCCGCTGACGCTCGCCTGGCGGACGAGACCCCCGACGACGCCGAGATCACTCCCGTCGAGGACGCACGCGCGGTCGAGGCCGAGGGCGAAGCCACCGAGGAGGACTCCGAGGAGCGGGGCGATCTCGCCGGCGCGTCGGAGGGCGACATCGTGGCCGAGGCCGAGGCGATCCTGTCGGTCGGGCCGACCGACCAGAGCCAAGAAGCCGACGCCGACGCGGCCGACCCCATGTCGATCCTCGAGACGCCCGCGGCGCCGGCCGAGGAGATCGTCGAGGTCACACCCGAGCCGTCACTCGAGGACGCCGAGCTCGTCGACGTCACCGAGGTCGAGGACGAGGAGGCCGTGGCGCCGGCCGAGCCCAGCCCCTACGACCGGCCGGGCAACTGGTTCGTCGTTCACACGTACGCCGGGTACGAGAACAAGGTCAAGCAGAACCTCGCCAGCCGGGTCCGCTCGATGAACGTCGAGGACCGCATCTACGAGGTCGTCATCCCGATGGAGGACGTCATCGAGTTCAAGGGCGGGCGCAAGGTCGTCGTGCAGAAGAAGGTGTTTCCCGGCTACCTCCTCGTGCGCCAGGAGCTCGACGACGACTCGTGGTACGTCGTGCGCAACACGCCCGGGGTGACCGGGTTCGTGGGGAGCGGGGCCAAGCCGACGCCGCTGTCCCGCCGCGAGGTCGAGGACATCCTCGGAGTCGGGAAGGTCGAAGGTGCCGAGGTGGCGCAGAAGAAGGCTCGCCCCCGGCTGGAGTTCGAGACCGGCGAGCAGGTGCGGGTGGTGGCCGGGCCGTTCGCCGACTTCAACGGCGCGATCAGCGAGATCGACGTCGACCGCTCGAAGCTCAAGGTTCTGGTCAACATCTTCGGGCGTGAGACCCCGGTCGAGCTCGAGTTCGGCCAGGTCTCGAAGCTGTAGACGGGACGAGAGCGGAGCGCAGGCAGTGGCAAAGAAGAGGTTGGCCGCAGTGGTCAAGATCCAGATCCCGGCCGGGCAGGCGACGCCGGCCCCGCCCGTGGGCACGGCTCTCGGCCCGCACGGCATCAACATCATGGACTTCTGTAAGGCGTACAACGCGCAGACCGAAGCGCAGCGGGGAATGATCATCCCGGCTGAGATCTCGATCTTCGAGGACCGGTCGTTCACGTTCGTCACCAAGACACCGCCCACGACCTTCCTGCTCAAGCAGGCAGCCGGCGTCGAGAAGGGCGCCGCCAACGCGCGCATGGAGAAGGTCGGTTCGGTCACTCGCGCGCAGGTCCGTCAAATCGCCGAGACGAAGATGCCCGACCTCAACGCCGTCGACCCCGAGGGCGCGATGCGGCAGGTGGAGGGAACGGCCCGGTCCGCCGGCATCGAAGTGAGGGAGTCGTGAGCCGCACCGGCAAGAAGTACGTCGACGCCACTCGCAAGTTCGACCGCGATCGGCTGTACACCCCGGACGAGGCGTTCGACGTCGTGAAGTCACTGGCGAAGCGCAACTTCGACGAGACCGTCGAGATCACGTTCCGGCTCGGGATCGATCCCCGCAAGGCCGACCAGATGATCCGCGGCACGGTGTCGCTGCCCCACGGCACGGGAAAGGCGGTCCGGGTCGCGGTCTTCGCCACCGGCGACGCCGCCCGCGAGGCGCAGGAGGCCGGCGCCGACGTCGTCGGCGCGGACGATCTCGTTGCCCGCGTCCAGGGCGGCTTCCTCGACTTCGACGTGGCGATCGCCACGCCCGATCTGATGTCCCAGGTCGGGCGACTCGGGCGCACCCTCGGTCCACGTGGGGTCATGCCCAACCCGAAGACGGGCACGGTCACCAACGACGTCGGCAAGACCGTGGCCGAGTTCAAGGCCGGCAAAGTGGAGTACCGCTCGGACCGGCACGGCAACGTGCATGTCCCGATCGGCAAGGTGAGCTTCGAGCGCGACGCACTGCTCGCCAACTTCCAGGCCGTGCTCGACGAGATCCTGCGCAACAAGCCGGCCGCGGCCAAGGGCCGGTACATCAAGTCGATCGCGACGTCGTCGACGATGGGCCCCGGCATCCGCATCGACCCCGCGGCGGCGACGGACTCGGTGCGTACGAGCGCCGCGTAGTAAAGTCTCGCTTCACAAATACATCGCGCCACAGATCTCCGGTCGCATCCGCGGTAATGGGCTCCTCGCCCGCCGGACGAGGCGAATCCCTTCTCGGGTGACCTGACGGGACGTCCTCGCGTATCTGGGCGTCCCGCATTTTGCTGTTGGAGCGCAATGGCCAGGCCCGAGAAGACCGCAGTCGTCGAGGAGATCCGCACCAAGCTCGACGACGCCGACGCCGCCGTGCTCACCGAGTACCGCGGCCTCAGCGTGCGCGCACTGGCGGAGCTGCGCGGGTCACTGCGGCCGGCGAACACCGAGTACAAGGTGTTCAAGAACCGGCTCGCCCGTCGGGCGGCGGAGGACGCCGGGCTCACCGACCTCCTCCCTCTGCTCGAAGGCCCGGTCGCGATCGCTTTCGTCCACGGCGACGCCGTGCCCGCAGCCAAGGCGCTGCGCGACTTCGGCCGCACGAACCCCGAGCTCGTCGTCAAGGGCGGCCTCCTCGGTCCCCGACTGATGACCGCGGCCGACCTGTCCGCCCTCGCCGACATCCCGCCGCGCGAGCAGCTGCTCGCCATGCTGGCCGGCGGCTTCCAGGCGCCGCTCACCAAGGCGGCCGGCCTGTTCCAGGCGTTCACGCGCAACTTCGCCTACGGCGTGCGCGCGCTGATCGATCAACGAGAGTCAGGGCCTTCGGAGCCCTCCGAGCAGTCGACCGAGCACGAGGAGTAGAGATCGTGGCAACCAAGCTCAACACCGACGAGCTGCTGGACGTCTTCAAGAACATGAGCGTCCTCGAGCTCAACGAGTTCCTGAAGGCGTTCGAGGAGGAGTTCGGCGTCACCGCCGCCGCGCCCGTCGCGGTCGCGGCCGGGCCCGCCGCCGGCGCGCCGGCCGAGGCGGCCGCCGAGGAGCAGGACGAGTTCGACGTCGTCCTCGCCGAGGCCGGGAGCGAGAAGATCAAGGTCATCAAGGAGGTCCGCACCCTCACGAGCCTGGGGCTCAAGGAGGCGAAGGAGCTCGTCGAGTCCGCGCCGAAGCCCGTGCTCGAGAAGGCCTCCAAGGAGGACGCCGAGAAGGCCAAGGAGCAGCTCGAAGGCGCCGGCGCCAAGGTCGAGCTCAAGTAGCTCTTCGCGGCGGGGATCGGAACCGGCCACCGCCGAACACCGTCGCCGGGGCCCACCCGCCGGCGCATCGCCCGTGCGGCGGCGGCCGCTCCTTACGCGGCAATTG
>DATFPZ010000134.1:0-6830 GCA_035264545.1 Acidimicrobiia bacterium | reverse complement strand
CTGTGCACGACAGAGCTCGAGGCGGTGTGCACCGACCTCAGCGAGCACACCGACGTGTCGGTGACCGTCGAGCCGGCGGGAACGACTGCCCAGTCCCTGGTCGCGCTCCCCGACGATCAGCGTCCCGATTTCGACGCGTGGCTCGTACCATCGCCCTGGCCGCAGATGGTCGACGTCCAGCGGCGAGGCAAGCGGCAGTTGTTCGCAGAGGCGTCGGATCCAATCGGGCGGTCGCCGCTCGTGCTCGTCGCGCGCGCCGACCGCAAGCCCGTCCTCGACGCAACGCCGGAATGCAACGGCAAGATCGACTGGAATTGCCTCGGCGCGGTCGCGGGGCGGCCGTGGACCGACCTCCCGAGTGGTCAAGCGGCGTGGGGGTCGGTCAAGCCAGGTCCGGGCGACCCGACGCTCAGCGCGACCGCGCTGCTCGTCGCGAGCCAGGCTTCGAGCGAGTTCCTCGACACGACCGACTACGCGCGCGACGACCTCGAGAACGATCAATACCTCGACTGGGTCAGCGGCATCGAGCGCGCGGTGCCGAAACTGCCGCCCACGGCGGCCAGCCCGTTCGCGGACATGCTCCAGCAGCTGCCGACCGCCACGTACGACGTCGTCGGCACGACCGAAGCGGAGGCCGGGCCGGGCATCGCCGGCGCCGCGTCCGACCGCCGGAAGGCCTTGACCCTCCTCTACCCTGAGCCGGTGGTCACCGCCGATGTCGTGCTCACCGCGGTGGCCGCCGGTCCGAACAAGGACGACGCCGAAGATCTCGCCGGCGACAGCGACCTCGCCGCCGCGCTCGCGCGCCATGGTTGGCGAGTCCCGGGCCAGTCGAGTGCCCGCGGAGTGCGCGACACCCCCGCCCTGCCGCGCCGGTCCGGGCTGCCTCCCGACCCCGGCGCGCTCGTCGCCCTCCAGGAAACCTGGCAGGGCGTGCCGAAGTGAGGCGCGTGGCGCTGCTCCTCGCCGTGCTCACCGCCGCCGGAGGCCAGCACGTGGTCACCGCTGGCGCGGCTGCCGCCGCCAACTGCATCACCGTCGACATGGAGGTGTCGCCCGAGAAAATCGACCTGCTCACCGACCTGGCCAAGCGGTTCAACGGCTCCGACCGCGCCAAAGTCGACGACCAGTGCATCGCCGTGCGCGTGGCCAAGAAGTCCTCCGGCGAGGGCGCCTCACTCCTCGCCGAGGACTGGCCCGACCCCAAGGCGAACGGGCCGCGCCCAGTCGTGTGGTCACCGGCGGCGAGCGCGTGGGGTGAGGTCGTGAACCAGCGCCGTGCCGATCAGGGCAAGAAGGCGATCGCACCGACCGGCAAGCCGTTCATGCTCACGCCGCTCGTGATCGCGATGCCCCAGCCGATGGCGGAGGCGCTCGGCTCTCCGAACACGCCGATCGGCTACGCCGACATCCTCCGGCTCGCCAACGACCCCGCGGGCTGGGGCGCCTTCGGGCACCCCGAATGGGGCCCGTTCCGCCTCGGCAAGACCAACCCGAACTTCTCGACCAGCGCCCTGAACGCGACCATCGCCCAGTACTACGCCGCGTCGGGAAAGACGAGCGGACTCACCCTCGAGGACCTCAACCTGCCCGACGTCGACGCCTTCGCGAGGAGCATCGAGTCGTCGGTCGTGCACTACGGCGACACCACGCTTACCTTCCTCAACAGCCTCTACCGTGCCGACCGGCGCGGCACGGGGCTCACATACGTGTCGGCCGTCGCCGTCGAGGAGAAGTCCGTGGTCGACTTCAACAAGGGGAACCCTGACGGGATCCTCGATCCCGGCGAGAAGGCGAAGCCGCCGCGGGTCCCCCTGGTCGCGATCTACCCGAAGGAGGGAACGCTCTTCTCCGACAATCCCTTCTTCACGGTCGACGCGCCATGGGTGAGCGCGAAGGAGAAGAAGGCGGCGGCGAAGTTCGAGCAGTACGTCCAGCAACCCGCGAACCAGAAGCGGGTGCTGCGGTTCGGGTTCCGGCCCGGCAACCCGCAGGTCGCGATCGGCGCGCCGATCGACGCGAAGTACGGCGTCGATCCCAACCAGCCCCAGACCCGGCTCGAGCTGCCGACGCCGCCCGTCCTGGTGGGTCTCATCGACCGGTGGGGCCAGAGCCGCAAGTCGGCCCGGGTGCTGATGGTGATCGACGTGTCGGGATCGATGGGCGAGCCCGCCGGCGGGGAGGGTGGTCGCACCAAGCTCGACCTCGCCAAGCAGGCGGCGGTCAACGCGCTCGGCCAGTTCAAACCCGAGGACGACGTGGGCCTCTGGATCTTCTCCACCGGGATCAGCCGCAACGACCCGACCGACTATCTCGAGCTCGTGCCGATCGCGCCCATCGGCGTGCAGCGCGAGGCCGTCGCCGGGAAGATCAACGACCTGGTCCCGACCCAGGGGACGCCGCTCTACACGGTCACGAAGGCTGCCGACGACCAACTGGTCGACACGTTCGACGCGCAACGGATCAACGCCGTGCTGCTGCTCACCGACGGGAAGAACGAGGACGACAAGAACAATGACCTCGACGGGCTGCTGCGCACGCTGCGGGCGCGCAACGAGGGCCAGGCCGCCAACCCCGTGCGGGTGTTCCCGATCGCGTACGGCCAGAACGCGGACCTGCCAACCCTCAAGCGCATCGCCGAGTCGACGAACGCCACCGTCTACGACGCCGTCGACCCGAAGAGCATCAGCAAGGTGTTCCTCGCCGTCGTGAGCAATTTCTAGCGCGCGTGAGCGTCATCGACCGCCTCCCGGAGCACCTCAAAAACCGCAAGACGGCGGAGGCGGTCACCGCGCCGTCGGCACTGTTGCTCGCGGGAGCCGGCACCGCCGCCGGTGTCCTCATCGGTGCCGGACTGCCACTCGCGATCCTCGTCGGCGCGGTGGCATACGGCGCACGGGTCGCGTTCGGGCTGCCGCGCAAGCCGCGCCCCGAGCGCATCGACCTGGCCGGCCTGAGCCAGCCGTGGCGCGCGTACGTGAAGGACGCGATGGAGGCGCAGCGGCGCTACGCCCGCGCCGTCGGCACTGCGGAGCCCGGACCGCTGCACGACCGGCTGAACGAGATCGGCGCCCGTCTCGATGCCGGCGTGCGCGAGTGCTACCGAATCGGCCGCCGCGGCGCGGCGCTCGACACCGGGCTGGCCGGCCTCCAGACCGGGGTGGCGTGGTCAGATCTCATGCACGGGCTCGACGCGTTCCGCGTGCCGGCCGCGCTACGCGAGCGCGTGCAGCAGGGCGAGAGCATCCGCGATCGTCCAGCGCTCGCCGACGAGCTCCGCCAAGTCGGCGTCGACGAGCAGGGGCTCGACAAGCTCGAGGCGCTGCAAGCTCAGGTCCTGTCGGCGCAGCGGCTCAGCACCGTCGCCCAGAACGCCCGATCGCGTCTCGAACTGCTCAACGCCCGACTCGACGAGGCGGTGGCGCGGGCGGTCGAGCTCGCACTGCGCGCCGAGGACGCCACGGCGTTGTCCGGCCTGGGCGGCGACGTCGACGACCTCGTGGGAGAGATGGAGTCGCTGCGCACCGCGCTCGACGAGGCGGGCCAGGCAGGCCGGGGAGCGACCGCCACCGGCACGGCATAGGATCGCCTGCAAGTAGAGGAGCAGGGAAATGTGGAAAGCGATCCGGCGCTGGTGGAAGTACCTCGGAGCCAAGCTCTCGGGGAAGCTCGAGGAATCGGCGGACCCCAAGGTCCAGCTCGAACAGGCGATCGAGGAAGCGCAGCAGCAGCACCGCCGGCTCACGGAGCAGGCCGCCAACGTCATCGCCAACCAAAAGCAAACCCAGATGCGGCTGGAGCGCGCTGTCGAGGACTACGAGAAGTCGAACGCGTCGGCGCGTCAGGCGCTCCTACTCGCGGACGAGGCGAGCCGCGACGGCAAGGCGGACAAGGTCGCGAACTACACCCAGGCGGCGGAGGCGTTCGCGGACAAGATCATCGGCCTCGAGAAGCAGGTCGCCGACCTCAAGAACCAGCTCCAGCAGACGACGCAGGCGGCCGAGCAGGCGAAGCAGGCGGTGGCGCAGAACTCGGCGGCACTCCAGAAGAAGCTGACCGAGCGTCAGAAGCTCCTGTCGCAGCTCGACCAGGCGAAGATGCAGGAGCAGATGAACAAGGCCATGACGCAGCTGTCGGCGACGGTCGGTGAGGACGTCCCGACCTTCGAGCAGGTGCGCGACAAGATCGAGCGGCGCCTGGCGAAAGCGCAGGGCATGGCCGATCTCACGACGACCAACGTCGACACCAAGATGCTCGAGGTCGAGCAGGCGCAGGCCAGCGCCGAGGCCCAGGCGCGTCTCTCGGAACTCCGCTCCGAGCTCGGACTCACGAGCCCCGAGACCGAGAAGCCCGCTCCTGCCGCCAAGCCGGCCGAAGCCGAGAAGCCGGCGGAGAAGCCCTCGAGCTAGGCGGTGAACCGCTCGAGCTTCACGGATCGATCACAGTCGTCTGAGGCGCGTCTGATCGCCGCCATTCAGGGTCGCGAGATGCGCCGGAGCTTGCTGGTCCTGGTCGGAGTGGTCGCCGTCGCCGCGGTCGCATGCATGCCGCCACCAGGCGGCGGGGGTGGTAGCCCGAAGCGGTATGTCGACCTGGTGTTCCCGCAGGTGTCGACAACGCCGAACGTCAAGTACGCCACGGCGCCTGACCTGGTCAGCGGCGCGCCCGTCGACCTCAAGCTCGACGTGTTCACGCCGGCAGGTGACACGGCGAAGAACAGGCCGGCCGTTATTTGGGTACACGGCGGTGGCTTCCGTACCGGCACAAAGGCCGCGACGACGACCGTGGCCTCCGAGTACGCGCAGCGCGGCTACGTGACGCTTTCGATCGACTACCGCCTCGACCCGGGGAACCGCTGCCAGGACGTGCAGGACGGGAGGATCACCGACCCCGACGAGTTGGCGGCCGAGACTGCGCGCTGCGAGCGGGCGATCTTCGCCGCCCAACACGACACCCAGGCGGTCGTGCGCTTCGTCCGCGCCAACGCCGCGGCCGCCGACGTCAACCCCGGGATGATCGCTGTCGGCGGTTTCTCGGCCGGGGCGGTCACGGTGCTGCACGTCGCGTACCGCTCTGATGATCCGGGTGACGTGGGCGACCTCGACGGCGTCGACTCCCGCATCCAGGCGGCGCTGGCGGCCTCGGGCTGCAACTACGACCCCGATTCGATCGGCGCCGGCGACGCGCCCGCGTTCTTGCTCCACGCCCAGTTCGACCAGGCAGTCCCGTTCAGCTGCGCGCAAAGCACGGCGCAGAAAGCGCAAGACGCGGGCCTCGTCACCGAGACGATGTTCTTCTATGGCGAGTCCACCCACGCCAAGGCGCTGTACGACAAGTACAAGCCGCAGGTCGACGCCCGCTGGACCTCGTTCCTGGTCGCGCAGTTGCAGCTGGGCTGACGCCTCAGACGAGCGCGAGTTCTCGTGCGGGCGGCGCCGGCCCGGGCGGCGGCGGGGCACGGGACACGAACCGCTGCCGCGTCCCCTCGCCTTCGAGGTGCAGGTTGTGGGCGTGCTTGTACTCGTGGTGATGACCGCAGAGCCGGCGGAGATTCCACAGCGCCGTCGGCCCGCCTTCCGAGATCGGAACGTTATGGTCGATCTCCAGGTGCCAGTTGACGTGGCAGCCCTCGATCGCGCACTCCGGGAACATCTCCTCGACCGCAGTTCGGACCTTCGCCGGGATGGTCCTGCCCAGATGGGCCACCGCTCGTACGTCCTCGCCGTCCACGATCAGGGCCTTGAGGATCGCGTCATCGCTCAGCCGATCCGCCACGGACACTGGGATGGGCCCGACTCCCGCCACCTCGCACATCTCGCCCGCCTCGGTACGCCCGCGCCGGAACGCAGTGTGATCGACGCGAACGACGACAGCGCAGCCTCCCTCGCCGCCGGTCTCGCCTCCGGCCGTGCTGGACAGCGCGACCAGGGCATCGAAGGCGAGCGCATCGGATCGTTCGCGGCGGCCCGTGTCGCGGGAAGCCCGGAAGAGATCACGCTCGTACGGCTGCAGCGCCGCCATGACCCGCGCCGTGGCATCGGCGGGTCCGCGCACGTCGATGCGGCCCGTGCCGTCGACATCCCGCCAGTGGCGCAACGACCGTGCGTCGTGGATCGCCTGGTAGCGGGCCGACTCGTCCTCGCACGCGGCCGCCCTGACCCGGGCACATTGATCCTTGAGTCCCCGAACGCCGTCACGTTTGGCGCTGTCGAGCAGCAGTCGCTCGGCGCTCGGATCTGCCTGCGCGGCGGAGACGACCTCGTTGACCTGAACCTCCGACAGCTCCCCGCCTCGCAGCGCGGCCTCGGTCTCGGGGAACTCCTCGAGGTGCGCTGCCGTCTCGACGGTGGCGCGAGCGTGACCCACGGTCGTGCCGCCCGTTGCGGCCAGCCAGTCGGCGGCATCACGAAACGATCCAGAGTCGGCCCACGCTCGGGTCTCCTCGACCCGTCGCATCGCGAGAGCCTTTCCGGCGGCGGCAAGGCGCTCGATCGCGGCCAGCGCCTCCACCAACCGCCGCGCCTGCGTCCCGTCGAGGAGTGAGGGGTCAAGCCCAGCAACGACTCCACGCAGCCGCTCGTTCGCCTGGCGTACCTGCTCGAACATGCCTCCCCCGAGGGACGGAACGAACCAACCGGGGGAAGCGACACCTCGCACTCTACGAACATATGTTCGCCCTGTCAAAGATGGGCAGTGGTCGACGTATTCAGAGCGATCGGTGACCCCACGAGGCGGGCCCTCCTCGACGAGCTGGTCGACAGGGATGGTCAGACCCTGTTCGAGCTCTGCTCCCGCCTGGCCATGAAGCACGGCCTGAGCTCATCGAGACA
>DATFPZ010000133.1:0-7259 GCA_035264545.1 Acidimicrobiia bacterium | reverse complement strand
AGCTCGCCGCCGACGCCCATGCCGAGCACGATGACGTCAGCCGTGTCGGTCATCAGTCGAGGCTCAAACCAGGACGCCGGCGACCGTCAAGACCACGCCGATACCGAGGAACAACAGGCCGAGGAGGCCGAAGAGCCCGGGGAGGAACCAGAGCCGAGTCGCCTTCGCGATCCGTGCCCGCTGGGGGAAGGCCGGGTCGTACTTCATCAGCAGCTGGTCGCCCTGCGGACCCGCGGGCGGGTTGCTGGCCATGGTCTCCTGCCAGCGGATGCTCTGGCCGGTGGCGGTCTGGAACTCCACGACGGCCTGGTACACGGTCCCGCCCTCGGAGCCCGAAGACTCGAGGAGCTCGACGATCGTTCCCCTGGTCTCGACGGCCGTCCGCAGGAAGCGTCGCGTGCGCACGAAGAAGAAGATGCCGAGGCGAGCTGGATCGCGCCGACGCCGAGGAAGATCAGGCCGACCAGCAGCAACGTCCCGCCCTCGTCCACCGGGCTGTTCTACCGCGCGGCGGCGTCCTTCGTAGCGAGGTTCGCCTGGGCGAGGTCGAAGATCCGCGCCGTGCACGAGCTGAGGTCGAGGGGCGGGAGCAGGTCGTCGACGATCCGTCCCGCGATGCGGCGGAACTCGGTGCCGGCGGCGCTGTCGGGATCGGTGATCACGACGGGTTTCCCGGCATCACCACCGGCCGACACGGCCGGCTCGATGGGCACGGCGCCGATGAGGGGCACGCCGGTCTCGTCGGCCAGCGCACTGCCGCCACCCTCGCCGAAGATCGCGTGGCGCGACCCGTCGGGCGCGGCGAACGCGCTCATGTTCTCGATCACGCCGACCACCTTCAGGTAGCTGCGGCGCGCCATGTCGGCCACGCGGGTCGCGACCTGCTGGGCGGCGAGCGCCGGCGTGGTCACGACGAGCAGCTCGGTGCTCGGCAGCAGGCGCGCCAGCGCCATCTGGATGTCGCCGGTGCCGGGGGGCATGTCGATCAGCAGGTAGTCCATCTCGCCCCACCGGACGTCCGTGAGGAACTGCTCGAGGGCGCGGGCGAGGATGAGACCCCGCCACATCAGCGCGGTCTCGGCGTCGTCGACGAGGAACCCCATCGACACGACCTTGATGCGTCCCGGCGCGCCGGACGGCTCATCGAGGTTCGGGACCTCGACCTCGTTCGGATCGATCTTGCCGTCGGAACCACCGAGGCGGCCTTCGACGCCGAGCATGCGCGGCACGCTGAAGCCCCAGATGTCGGCGTCGAGGACGCCAACCGTCCGGCCCTGCGCGGCCAGCGCGGCTGCGAGGTTCACCGTCACGGACGACTTGCCCACGCCTCCCTTGCCGCTCGCGACCGCGAGGACGCGCGTCGTCGGCAGCACCTCGGTCCCCGGCGCGTTCTCGCGCGCCTGCCAGCGGGCGCGCTGCATCACCGCCGACTTCTCGTCCTGGGTCATCTCGCCGTACTCGACCCGCACGCCGGTGACGCCGCGCAGCCCACGGACCTTCGATTCGACGTCGTTCTGGATCTGGGCCCGCAGCGGACAGCCGGCCGTCGTGAGGGCCACCTTCACGGTGACCTCGCCGTCGGCGGCGACGCGGACGTCGCGGACCATGCCGAGCTCGACGATGCTGGCGCGCAGCTCGGGGTCGATGACGCCCTCGAGCGTGCGGCGCACGTCGTCCGGGCTCGGCGGCGGACCCTCGGCGGCCGGGTGGACGGGCGCGCCGGGATCGTTGGGATCGGGGGAGTGAATGGCCATGGGTCAGGGCTTCGCTCCAATTAAACCAGCGTTCACCTTGAAAATATGCCCGGGCGGGGGTACCGTCAACTCCGCCATGGCGAATCGGCCCGACGAGCTCACCGTCCTCAAGGCGTTGGGGGACGAGACCCGCTACGCGATGTACCGGGAGCTGGCCACGTCGACCGCGCCGTTGTCGGCGCCGGAGCTCGCCGAGCGGCTCGGGCTCCACGCCAACACCGTGCGACTGCACCTCGATCGCCTGCGCGAGGCCGGCTTGATCGAGGCCGAGGCCGTGCACCGCGGCACCGTCGGCCGTCCCCAGCACCTCTACTTCCTCGCTGACGGCGCTCCCGGCCTCGGCTTCGACCCGCCCGCGCACGCGCTGCTCGCCGGTCTGCTCGCGAGCCTCGCCGAGCGGGTCGGCGCCGATCCCGAAGACGCAGCCGACGCCGGCCACGCCTGGGGCACCGAGGCCGGCAAGCGCGCCCGCACGCGCAGCTGCCTGCGAGCACTCGACGACGAGCTCGCACAGCTCGGGTTCGAGCCCGCCCCCGACGCCGCCGACGGCGAGTACGAAGGCGCCACCCGCATCGAGTTCCTCCACTGCCCGTTCCGAGAGCTGGCCGAGGCGTACCCCGAGCTGGTCTGCAATCTGCACCGCGGGCTGTGCGAGGGCGTCGTCGACCAGGTGGGCGGGGGAAGGGTCGAGGAGTTCGCCACGTTGTACGACCCCGAGCCGTGCCATGTGACCGTTTCGGTCGGATACCCTGAGAACCGCACATGAACCAGCACCTGGAGGACCCATGCTCACCATGACCGACACCGCGTCGACCAAGGTGAAGGAGCTCATCCAAGCCGAGGACAACCCCGAGTTGGTGCTGCGCGTCGCGGTGCGTCCGGGAGGGTGCTCGGGTCTGAGCTACGAGATGTTCTTCGACACCGACGTCGCCGCCGACGACGTCGCCAGCGAGTTCGGTGACGTGAAGGTCGTGGTCGACCCCGCGAGCTCGCAGTACCTCACGGGCGCCTCGCTCGACTACAAGGACGGACTGCAGGGCGCCGGCTTCACGATCAACAACCCGAACACGACCCGCACCTGCGGGTGCGGCCAGTCGTTCTCCTGATCAACCGTTCGACCGAGCCGCGCTCGGTGCTCGACGACCCCGCTCCGGCGGGGTCGTTTCGCGTTCTCCTCTTTTGCTGACGCCGCGTCCGTGCGCGCGCACACTGGAACTTGCGACGTGATCCTCGTATGGTTCACGGGAACACTTCAGGACTGCGCGATCCGCGCTGGCCGAGGGAGGGCTCGCAGCAATGACACCTACGTGGCCACCGAGCGGTGGAGACAGCGGCGACGAGGGCGGAGGTCCGGGGAGCACCTGGCCACCGCCGCCCCCGCGTCCGGAGCCTCGGCCGTGGGAGCCGACGCCCTCAGCTGAAGGCCCGAGCCTTCCTGCGCCGGAGCCGAGCAGAGGGGCGAAGAAGAAGGCGACAAGGAAGAAGGCGACCAAGAAGAAGGCCGCTCGCAAGCCGGCGAAGAAGAAGGCGCCCGCCCGCAAGAAGAAGGCCGCGCGCAAGCCGGCGAAGCGCAAGGCCGCCAAGCGCACGACCAAGAAGCGCGCGCCGCGCAAGGCCGCGAAGCGAACGACGAAGAAGCGCGCCACCAAGAAGGGCACGACCAAGAAGCGCGCCGCGCGCAAGACCACGAAGAAGCGCTCGACGAAGAAGAGCGCGAGCAAGGCCGGCCGCACATTGGCGAAGCGCCGCACGAAGAAGGCCGCAACCCGCAAGCCGGCGAAGAAGGCGGCGCGAAAGGGCACCCGGAAGCGTCGCTGACGGCGCTTCCGGGCCTCCCGGTCAGCTCACCAGACTCTGCAGCAGCAGCTGCTGCTCGTCGTGACCGAACGCGCCGTCGAGACGCGCGACGACGTTGCCGGTCGCGTCGACACCGAACAACCACGGCTCGCCCGGGAGTCCCCACGCGTCGACGGCGGGCACGGTCGTGCCCCCTTGGAGCGAGGTGTAGATCTCGACGTGCACGAGCGTGATTCGATCCTGAAATCGCTCGACCAGCGTGAGGAGATCGTCGAGTACCGGCCCGCAGTATCGCGACTCACAGAGGGCCGGCGTCGCGAACATGACCGCGACCGGCTTCCCGCCGCCGATGACGTCCGACAGCGACTGCTGATGCAGCGGGCAGGGCGGATTGCGGGTGCAGATCGGATCGACACCCATGGGGTCGGCCACAGTCGGTGACGGGACCCGCGGCGCGGGTGAGCCGGGCGCGGGGGCTTGCGGCTGGTCTTGTACCTGGAACGCGTGGGTGATGCGCTGGCCGGCGACCTTCACCGTGGCTTGCCAGGCGCCGGGTCGGGGAAACGCGGCCTCGACGGTGTAGATCCCCCGCTTCTTCGGTAGTCCCTTCGCGTGCAGCGTGGCCCGCGAATACGG
The DNA here is from genome assembly GCA_035264545.1 of Acidimicrobiia bacterium. Classification (GTDB taxonomy): domain Bacteria; phylum Actinomycetota; class Acidimicrobiia; order IMCC26256; family JACDBD01; genus JALZAA01. The sequence goes on along the minus strand of DATFPZ010000133.1, from coordinate 3,072 downwards.
CGCCTTGGGCTTGGCTCGCGCACCGAACGCGAACGCGATCTCGGCTTTGGGCCCGGATGCGAATCGACGCTTCGAGGTCTCGAGCGCGAAGCCGAATCGTTGTGGATTGGGCGACGCGTACGGATCGATAGTCAAGAGTCCCCACTCGAGCCGCTCGTCGGCGAAGGCCGCTTGTGCGTGAACCCCGGTCGCGGCGCCGAGCAACACGCCGCCCGTGGCGGCCAAGAACGCGCGCCGGCTCAGGGGCACGGGAGGCATGCCCCTATCCTGCCGTTCGGAGAAGGTGGATGTCCGATCGGGTCGGCTTCGTATGCAATGGCGCGCCGGTGGAAGTCGGCGTCGCTCCCGGCGAGTCGTTGCTGTCAGTGCTGCGCGAACGGCTGGGACTCGTGTCGGCCAAGGACGGGTGCGCGCCGCAGGGCCAGTGCGGCTGTTGCACGGTGCTCGTAGACGGTGACGCACGCGTCGCCTGCGTGACGCCGGCAGTCCGGGTGGACGGGCGCGCCGTGACGACCGTCGAGGGGCTCGACTCGGCGACACGTGAGCGCATCGCCGGCGCGTTCGTCGGCACCGGCGGCTCGCAGTGCGGGTTCTGCACTCCGGGCATCGTGATGCGCGCCGCCTCGCTGCTGAGCAAGGGCCGCACGCGCCGCACCGACATCGACCGGGGGCTCGCCGCCCACCTGTGCCGGTGCACGGGCTGGCAGACGGTGTACGAGGCCATCGACGCAGCGGCGTCCGGTCGTGTGCCAGGCCCGCGGTCGGGTCTCGATGCCGCCGCCCGACGGGCCGAGCTCGAAGGGGGCGGCGGGCAGCGCATCGGCATCGACGTGCCCCTCGGCGGCGGCGGCTTCGCCGACGACGTCGCACCCCGTGACGCGCTCGTCGCCGTTCCGTGCCCGAAGGGATCGGCCGCGGCCGCCATCGATGCCGCCGGCATGCGCTGGGTGGTGGCCGACTCGCTGGTCGACGCGCGCGCCGAGGCGGGGAAGGTGCAGGGCCGGCGCACCACGATCGACGAGCGTCCGCCGTTGGCGCCGCCCGACCTGCCACCGGGAGGCGTGCGCCTCGCCACCGGCTGGGTCGAGCCTGCGTATCTCGAGCCCGACGCGTCGTGGTGCGAGCCGGGCGGCGAGCCGTCGACCCCGCTCGCCAACGGCGGCGCGTTCGGTGGAAAGGAGTCGTCGCCCGGACCGGCGGCGGCCCGCGCCATCGCTGATCGCCTCGGCCGCGCCGTCCGCGTCGTCCTCTCCCGCGAGGACGTCGTGCGTCTCGGTCCCAAGCGCCCGCCGATCGCGGCCGCCGCCGTGTACGAGGGCGCGGCCGTCGACGTGCGCGGGCGCGTGGTCGACGGCGACGGCGCCGCCTTCGCCGACGGCGCGGTCACGCCCTACCGGATCGACGTCCGCCAGCGATGGGAGGCGGTGCACGTCGCCGGGCCGCCGGTGTCGGCGCACCTGCGAGCGGCGGGACTGGCCGAGGTCGCGGTGCTCGTCGAGGGTGCGCTCGACGAAGCGGGGATCGATCGAAGGGCTCTCGTGGCCGACGATCGCGCTGCCGGCGTCCTCCTCGATTCGTGTGCCGCCGTGCCGGGCGGCGCCCGAGCCGGGGCCCGCGTCCATCTCGACGACTCGGGTGCGCTCGAGCGTGTCGAGGTGCGCGTTGCCGCCGGTGACCCCCTGGATGAGATCGTCCTCCGCTCCTATGCGGTCGGCGCCGCGCATATGGCCCTGGGTTGGGTGCTCAGCGAGGGCATCGCAGTCGATCCCGACACCGGCGAGGTACACGACCTCACGATCCGGTCGTTCGGCGTGATCCGCGCCAAGGACACACCGGCGATCGACGTCGCGATCGTCGCCGACGACGGCGCGCCTCGGCCGCGTTCGTCGGATGCCGTGTTCGCGGCGGTCGCCGCCGCGGCGTGGAACGCGGTCACACGCGCGGAAGGCGCGCGCCCCGAGGCGTTTCCAGCTCGCTGGACGCGCGCCGCCCGTCGTCTACGGCGTTGACGGAGTCGCCGGTGCCGCCGGCGTCACCGGCGTGGCCGGCTCCTGCGGTCGGATCAGGAAGAAGCTGATCACGAGCACCCAGATCAACCACACCAGGAACACGATGAATCCGATCGTGAAGATCGCGGCGGCGTCGGTCGCGACGATCAAGCCGGCGACGATCCACCCCAGCGCGATCACAAGGCTCGCCCATCCCAATCCGGGCGGGAACACGCCCGTGCGCAGGGCCGCCACCCCGGTGGCGGCCACGAGGACGGCGATGCCGAAGTTGCCCATGCCGGCGATCGTCCCGGACAGCAGGTAGATGAACTTCGGGTTCACTCCCTGGGTCGCCCCGGACGAATCGATGGCGAGCGCCACGGTCGCGTTCAGCGCGATCGACGTAATGACGGTGATCAGTCCGACGAGGCCTCCGCCGGTCGCGATTGTCGCCAGCCGCCTCGTGTCCTCGGAGCGGCGCAGCGTGCTCCACAAGCTGCCGAGGAACCAGACGAACGCCACCGTGGCCAGGCCGGTCAGGAACGCGCCGGCTTTGATCGCGCCGGTGTGGTCCTCGTAGAAGTTCGCGATCTCTCGCACGGAGTCATCCGGGCTCGGTGGTGCGCCCGGGATCAGGGCACCGACGACCACGAGCACCACGAACAGCACGCCCGCGGCGGCGCCGTACCGTTCCCACTTCACATCGCCGTTCATGTCGTGCCTCCTTTCGGGGGCACGCCACCCGCGCCGCCCGAGCCATGCTCGGCTGACGGTTCGCTGACGTCAAGCATCGGTCCGGTAACGTCCTAGCCGTGCTGGGCGCCGTGCTCATGGTCGTGGTGATGGTCCTGGTCGTGCCGGTCGCCATCATGTTCGGCGGCGCGATCTGGAGCGCGTTGTTCGGCTGGTTCTCCTCCGACGACGCCGACCGACGCCATCAGGGCGACGCCACGTAACGAGCGTCTCGTGACGACGGATTCGGTCCGGGTCGCGTCGCACGACGGCGACGAGCTCGACGCCCACCTCGTGGTCCCCGAGCGCGGCGCCGGCCCCGGCATCGTGCTCCTCCACGAGGCCGGCGGCA
>DATFPZ010000132.1:0-6377 GCA_035264545.1 Acidimicrobiia bacterium | reverse complement strand
CACGCGGTCCTCGAGCGGACGCGACTGGTCGAAGGCGAGCGTGAAGACCCGCCGCACCTCGCCGGCCGCATCGGCGGGACGACCCGACGCTTGCGGCAGCGGGACGAGGTTCCAACCGACGACCGGGACGAGGACCGCGAGCAGGAGGATCCGCAGTTCGCGCACCTACGGCATCCCGTGGTGCGCGGCGACGAACGCCTCGCGCTCCGAGGGCGTCCGCGGTCCGTACGTCTGCGGCCCCGTCGGGATCTCGAACCGGATCCGCTCGAGCTCGTCGCGGGTGAACGGGCACGGGACAGTGACCGGGTCGACGTCGTGCAGGCGCAGGGCGTTCAAACCCAGGATCTTGCGCTTGATCTCGTCGGTCAGCGCCGGGTATCCGAACCGCTCCTGGTACTCGGGCGTGATCTGGAACGCGCGCAGCGCCTGGATCTGATCCTGCGGCGCCCCGTAGAAGAGCGCGTCAGTGCCCCACAGCACGTTGTCCTCGCCGACGTACTTGAGCAGCTTGCCCAGCACGTGGGCGGCCTGGTCAGGCGATCCCATGAGCGACCACCACGTCGTGCCCAGCTCGGCGTAGATGTTCTGGTTCGGTCCGACGCAGCTGGCGAGCATGCTGGCGATCAGGCGGTTCACGCCGATGTCGGCGGTCGCCGCGTCGTACGGTCCCTCCGGGACGCCGGCCTCGTAGCCGGAGTGGTAGGCGACGAAGCGCACGTCGGGATGGGCGCGGGCGGCGGGCCCGAAGTCGACCGGCGACGCGTGCGCCGAGCTGTAGCCGAGCGTGTTGGCGAGGCCCTTGTGGGCGGTGATCGTCGGCACTCCGAGCTGGGCCGCCTGCGCGATGAACGCGTTCCCGACCTGCGCCAGCGCGGGGTCGCCGTCGTCGAGACGCCACGCGTTGCCTGATCCGTCATAGAGATCGGGGTAGTTGGTGAAGATCTTCCAGGCCACGATGCGGTAGCGCTCCGCGGTCGCCGCCATCGCGTCGAGGTTCGCCGACAGGTCGCCGACGTTCGGCAACGCCTGGGCGTGGAGCAGCACCCGCTGGTCGCGGCACAACGCTTCCGCCACGCGCCGCGTCTCGTCCATGAGGTCGGCCGACATCGGGCTTCCCTCGGGGGCTATCGGCAATGCCGAGAGCACGACCATGGACGTGTCGCTCTTCAGGAACACCTCTTCCATGAAGTGCGCGATCGAGAAGCACAGCCGCGGGTCCTGCTCACCGCAGCCTCGTTGCGGGAACCCGGTCCAGAAGTCCCGCGCCTGGCGGGTGGCCGGGTTCACCCGGTACTCGAGGAAATGCCCTTGGATATCGAAGACGAATTCGTTGCCGGCGAGCGCGGCACGGGCGGCATCTCGGTCTGTGCTCGCAGTGGTGGGGACGTCGTAATGGCCGCCCGGCTTGCCCCGACCCTTCGCTTTCGATTCCTCGTTCGCGCACGCGTTCAGGATCAGCAACGTGGTCGCGGCGCCGCACACCGAGAGCAGGAACTCTCGCCGAGACACGCCGGTTCGCCGGGCGTTGCGATCGCACGCATTCCGCGTTCGGCGGATCGTCTCCTCGATGACCGGTGAGAGCGGCTGGGGGTCGTACTCGCCGTTCGAGCACGGCCCGAACTTGATCGGGAGGCCCTCGCCGTCGTCGTCGTCCACGTCACAGAGACGACCGCCGCCCGGCGCGAGTTCGCTACGTCCGCGGCGGGCGCAGGTACTCGAAGTGACCGGGGTCGGGCACCAGGTAGTTGGCGCCGCTGATGAATCCCCAGCGATCCATGACCTCGATGAGCCGCGGGTCCACGACCGAGGCGAGCCCGGTCGGGTTGTTCGAGAAGTTGAGGTCGAATGCCACGCCCCACGAGTGCCGAGAGACGCCCCCACCCGGTGTGATCAGCGACGGGACCCAGCAGCCTCGATACCCGCTCGGGTCGACGAGCGCGGCGAGGTTCCGCTCCTCCAGTTCATGCATCGCGCCCTCGATGGCCGGCAGCACGGCGCGATGGCACGTGATGCGACCGAGGATGGGGACCACCTCGGTCACGATGTTCTCCTGCGGCCAGCCGGGATCCTCGAGCACGTCCCGTCCGGATGCGGGTCGGTACGCGAACTCACCGAAGCGCGCCTTGATGAGCGCCTGCGGCAGCACGGCGTCGCCGTGACGCAGGTACGGCGTCTCACCCCGGCCCCGGAATCGCACGGGGGCGTCCGGCGCGAGCGCCGCGATCGACCGCTCGAGCTCCGGGCGGTCGCCGTTGTACGCGACGAGCAGGAAGCGCGCGGTCTGGATCCCGACGGCGGGCGCGGTGGTCATGTCGACGACGAGCTCGGCCGCGCCCACGACTTCGTCGTCCACGACGCCGGCCACCACCACCTGTGCGCCATTGTCGAGCTGGATCACGCCGCCCGGCCCGAGACGGCGAAGCGCAGCCGACGTCGCGCCCAACAGAGCTTGCCCCGGCGGGAGCGCTCGGAGCTGCGCCTGCGCCGTGCCGTCGAAGAACGGTGCGTAGCTGTGCGGGTCGAACGCGAGCGCGTCGATCGGGATCGTGAACCCCGGTGCGGGGCTGTCGACCGTTCGCCCATCGGCTGCGAACGATGCGGTGAGGTTCACGAGGTCGCCGCGGGCGGCGGTGACACGTGCCACTCCGGGGAGCCCAGCAACCCGGTCGGCGAAGTCCGCCGGCAAGCCACCCGACGTCCATACGAGCAGGACGTGCTCGTCCGGCTCGGGCACGGGCACCTCTTTCACTCGTCGTTCAGGCGACACGGGTGGAGCGCTGGAGGAGTCCTGGATCGCAGCGGTCGCGACGGCGCCGACGAGGATCCCGAGGCCGGCGGCTACGGCGAGCACGGCCGCGCGCCTCACATGGGCTCCAGATGCGCGGCGATGCGCAGCAGCTCGCTCAACGACAGCGACTGGCTGCGGATGCTGAAGGTCGCACCCCGCTCGACCCATTCGAGCTCGCCCCGGTCGGGGCTGTACCGGCCGGTCCGCCCGCGCACGTCGACACCACGGGCGTCGATCTCGACGGGCGGCGCCAGCGACGTCCCGCGCGTCTGGACGAGTACGAACTCTCTTGCCCCCGCGCCCGTGTACGTCACCGTGGCTGCGTCGCCGTCGACCCGGATGGCGGGTTTGCCGAACCCCCCGATCCTTTCGGGCATCAGCAGGCCCGGCAGCGCGCGGGCTGCGCCGGGCCCAGTCACCAACGACGCCTCAGGCCACGTGGGCGGCGCGGGCTCGCCGGCGATGCCGAGGCTCGTCGCCACGCGGAACAGTTCTTCCTCGCCGAGGCTGCCGCTGACGGCTACGTCGACCGCAGCGCCGTGGATCGCGATTCGCCGGCCGCCGTCGCTGGAGTACACGGTGCCGGACGCGCCGCTGTCGATTCGCCGCACCCCGTCACCGAGATCGCCGAACAACCGGTTCCCCGTCCAATCGTGCGTCACGCGAACTTTCACCCAGGCCCGACCGTCCGACCACGTCCGCTCCGCGACGGTCGGGCCGTTGGGTGTCTGAACGAGTCCTGCCCGGTACGGAGCCATGTCCGCCGGAAGCCATCCGGGTTCCGAAATGCCGACCTGGTCGGCGGGCAGCTCTCGAAACCCGAGGGAAGGGGTCACGGCGCCCGGCGGCGGTGCAGGAAACGCGTCGGCGGCCGGAGCCTGGTCGAGGCGGACGTCGTCGAGGGCGAGCTCGAGCAACGTTGCCCGCGGGCTGTCGGAGTACCCGCGGTGCGCGGCCCAGCGCTCGCGCTCGGCGCTGCGCGCCGGAAGGACCTTCAGGTCGAGTGGTACGAAGCTCTCGCGGTCCAGCCAGAGCTCCACGCGGTCACTCGGGTAGAACTCGCGCCAGTTGCCGGTTTGGACGAGCCCGGCGAGCAACGGCTCGACCTGCGCCGCCGTGACTTGCACGCCGATCGCGGACCGACCTGCGATACGCCGGCGGCCAAGGAGCGTCTCGTCGCCACCGCCGGCGAGGCTCCTGACCGGTACGACGAGATCGAGGGGCGCGGGCGCGGCATCGGGGAACGGCTCACGGTCGACGCTGCCGAGCACTCGCGGGGCCGCCGGCGTGCATGAGGGCTGCGATTCGCGTGGGCAAGCCGCCGGGCCGCTCCGCCAATCGGTTCCCTGGCTCACGACGGTGGTGACGTTGTTCGGCTTCCATGCGGTCGATGGGTATCGCGTGTCGTCGACGAGATCGATCGCGATCGATTCCGGTGCGCGGTAGTCGATGTGTCCGGAGTAGGTGCGGACGGGGACGTCGGGATGCCAGCCGCGCTCGGTGACGTGCACCTGCGCGACGAGTGCGTCGACACGCCGTTGGGCGGAGAGCACCGGGCCCGACAGGTTGGCGGCGGCGACGTCGGGACCACCGGTCGGACGCAGGCCGATGAACGCGGCGCCGGCAACAATCCCCGCGACGACCGCGGCCGCGGGAGCCAGCCATCGCCGTCGCGCGCCCGGCGTGGGTCGTGCGACCGCCGCCTGGACACGGGCCTCGACGTCGGGCACGTGGCTGAGCACCTCGAAGCGGAGGTGATGGCGGACGCGCAGCGAGGTGTCCCGGAACGCTCGGCATGCCGGACAACTCGCGACGTGGGCATCGAGCTCGGCGGTGCTCCGATCGTCGGGTCCTCCGTCGAGCGCGTGCGACAGGCGCTCAGTCGCCTCGTCACAGCGCATCGGCTTCTCCCTCCTCGGTGAGCTCGCGCGCGAGTTGCTTGCGGGCGTCGAACACGCGCCGCTTCGCAGTGCCTTCGGGGATGCCGAGGGCTTCGGCCGTCTCGCGGTACGTGAATCCGAGCAGCTCGACCAGCAACAGCGTCTCCCGCAGCGTCGGGGTCAGCGTCGCCACCGCCTCCTCGACCTCGACGCGGAGTGACGGATCGCGGGGTGGCGGTGGTGGCGTGGAAAGGGCGTCGGCCAAGCGCGCGCGCCGGCGTCGCGAGCGCAGCTCGTCCGTGCCCGCGTTGCGGGCGATGTTGAACACCCACGTCGAGAACTTCGACCGGAACTGGAACGTGTGGAGCTTCCGATAGATGCAGATGAACGTCTCCTGTGTGAGGTCCTCGGCCAGGGCGTCGTCGTTCAGCAAGTGGCGGAGGAACCGCCACACGTGCGCCTGGTACGCGCGGACGATCTCGCCGAACGCCGCTTGATCGTGCTCAGCGGCGGCCCTGATCACCCGCGGGTCCGGCTCCTGCACGCGCACCCCCCGAGGCGCCTCGGCCGCCATCCTGCCAGGAGACGATCGCCGCCGCCCGAGGGTTCGGTGGAGTTATCCCGAAGCCCCCCAACGCCTCAGAGCTCTGCGACGGGGAGACGACGCGGCATTGCTGGGCATGGCCGGTGGACTCCCACCTTCCTCCTGCCGACCGACACGAGGTCGATCGCATCGCGCATCGAGTCGGGGTGCACTTGCGCGCCTGTTGCGAACGGGTTGTCGAGCATGACGAGCACAACCACGAGCACCGTCAGCAGTGCGGTCACAGCGCCGAGAGCGCCAACGCGACCACGTGGGCTCCCGGCGTAGTGGGTCACGAGTAGGAAAACGAGGAGAATCGCGTCGACGTAGATCAGCACCCACAGCACAGTGGGGATCTCGGGTTCCGTGAAGAACAGCAGTTGCTGTCGAGATTCGCCTGCGTCGGTGATGAGGGTGGAGGCGCGCCCGAAGGCCGACGCTTGCCGCTCGTCGTCTAGTGGAAGCCCGCGAACTCCTGCGCGAACCCGGTCACCGAACACGAGCGTGCGTGGAACCTCCAGACGACTCCCGCGCTCCATCGCGGGCCAGTCGTCGGCGACGATCGAACGCATGTAGCAAATGAGGTCGTGCCGTACCGCGTCCCTCGGCTCGCTCGGGTAGACGTCCACCGTGTCCCAGAGCGCGACCAGCGAACTCGCCTCGCGCTGGGCCTCGCGTCGGGTATCCGAGTAGTGGCCCACCGCGAACACAACGAGTAGGCCCAGTAGCAATCCATACGCCGCGCCGACGAAGCCCAGGACGACCTGGTAGTTCGGGGGGTCGTCGCCCTTCCTCCTTCGGTGCGCGACCACCGACAACGCGACCGCAAGGGCGATCGCACCCCAGAGGATGAGAACACGAATGATCACGACAAGCAGGAATGGGAAACCACGCGCAGCGGAGCGATTCTCACCAGCGGTTCTGCGAACGTCAAGGAAGCGCAGAACATCGCACGACGCCCACCGCCGTGCGCCTGCGCGCTCGCTCAGCGCCTGAGCTTCGCCCGCGCGATTGCGGCCATCCCGCTCAGGCCCAGCAGGACCGTCACCAAGAACGCGGGAAGGAGCCAGGTTGCCGATCCGCGCCCACCAGAGCTCGCGCCGGTTGCAGGTCGGGCGGAGCGGAA
>DATFPZ010000131.1:0-8301 GCA_035264545.1 Acidimicrobiia bacterium | reverse complement strand
CGAAGCGAACCACCCCGGCTTCGCAGCGCGCCTCTACGACGACAAGGGCCAGCTGCGCCGCTTCGTGAACGTGTTCGTGGCCGACGAGGACATCCGCTTCCTCCAGGGCCTAGACACGCCCGTCGCCGAGGGCGAGGCGGTCAGCATCGTCCCCGCCGTCGCCGGCGGCTGAGCGAGCCGGGAGCCCGGTCCGCCCGGTCGCCATTCCGCGTTGACGCCCTCCGGGCACAAGGTTAGGCTTCCCTTACCTGTGACCGGACCGACGCGGGGAATGCCCATGCGGACCAAGATTGCCGGGGTTGCGGTCGTTGGCGCCGTAGTGGGTCTGGCGGTGGGTTGCTCGGACGACGGCGGCAACGGCGGGACTCGGACCACCCGGCCGGAGGATCGCCGGGTGAGCGATGCCGAGGTCACCTCGGGGCTCGCCCAGCTCCAGACGCAGGTCGACCAGGCCGCGGGAAGCGCCGGATCCGATGCCGCGACGTCGAAGACGCAGGCTGAGACCGCGTTCGAGACGTGGGAGCGCATCGAGGGGACCATCAAGCGCAACGAGCAGGATCTCTACCTCCGGTTCGAGGACGCGCTGAGCGATGTGCGGACCGGCGCGCGGGACGGCGACGCGGCCAAGGCGCAACGCGGTGCCGCGGATGTCACGACGATCTCCGGTGAGTACCTGGCGACTCATCCATGACGCGTCGCGTTGCTCTCGCCCTGCTCGCCGTGTTCGCTTTCGGCCTGCTGGCGTCGGCGATCGTCTCGCTGTCGGCCCCACCGGCGTCCGCCGCCGACGGGTCCGTCAGCCGCCAGGAGGCGATCGAGGAGCTCGATCGGACGCGCGCCTCGATCGACGAGACCCTGTCCCTCCTCGAACAAGGCCAGCGGGAACAGGCCTTGTCGCGCTCGCAGTCCGGCTATCTCTCCCACTTCGAGCTCGTCGAGATCCCTCTGCGCATCGCGGACCCCGAGCTGACGCTCGACGCCGAGCAGACGTTCGCCGAGGTCCGGCAGCTCATCCGCTCGGACGCGCCGACCGGCGAGATCCGCGACAAGATCGTCGAGCTGCGCGGCTACGTCGACAACGCCGAGCGCAAGCTCACCGACCCCGGCCTCTCCGCGCCCCTGCTGGTGACGAGCCAGTCCTTCCTCATCATCTTCCGCGAGGGGCTCGAGGCCGTGCTGCTGCTCTCCGTGCTCATCGGCTTCTTGGAGGCGTCGAAGGCGGGTCGATACAAGCGCCCGATCCTGTGGGGTGTGGCCCTGGCCGGGCTCGCGACCGTGGCGACGGTCTTCGCCCTGCAAGCGGTCATCAGTGTTGCGCCCGCGAGCCGCGAGCTGATGGAGGCGCTCACCGGTGTCGTCGCGGTCGCGGTGCTGTTCTGGGTGTCGTTCTGGCTGATCTCGCGTCTCGAGCACAAGCGCTGGATGGAGTTCCTCAAGGCCCGCGTGTGGACGGCAGTGTCGCTCGGTTCGACGGCGTCGCTCGTCCTGATCGGGTTCACCGCCGTGTACCGCGAGGGCTTCGAGACGGTGCTCTTCTATCAGGCGCTCCTGTCGTTCGACACCGGCCTCGAGGCCTGGACCGCTCTCGGGTTCGGTCTCGGTGTGGTCGCGCTGGCCGCGTGCGCGTTCGGGATCTTCAAGCTGGGGCGCCGGTTGCCTCTCAAGACCTTCCTGACGACTGCCGTGAGCCTGGTGATCGTCACCTCCATCGCGTTCCTCGGCAACGCCATCGCCGGGCTCCAAGAAGCCGACGTGATCGCGTACACGCGCCTCTCCGGCTGGCCGCGCTTGCCGATCTATCTCGCGCAGGCCACGGGCTACCGCCCTGACCTCCAGGTCGTGCTCGGCCAGTCGGCGCTCGCGTTGGTCTACGTGGTCGGGGCGCTCTACATGTTCGTTGTGCGGCCGAGGCTCGGTTCGCGGTCCACCTCACCGCCACCGCCTCCGGTCGAGGCGAGCGCTCCGCTCCCCGAACGGGAGGCAGTCCGGGTCGGCGCGTGATGAGCGCGCTCCGGGTCGGTGTCGACGTCGGGGGGACCTTCACCAAAGCGGTCGCGTACCACCCCTCCGAGGGCACCGTGATCGAGCGGGCGGTCGTCCCGACCACGCATACGCACGAGCACGGCGTCGCCGCCGGTGTGGTCGAGGCGGTCGAGCGGGTGGCGCGAGCCATCGGCCCCGAGCGCGTCGCCCTCGTGACCCATTCGACGACCCAGGCCGTGAACGCCCTCCTCGAGGGGGACGTCGGCCTCGTCGGGGTCCTCGCGATCGGCCGACGTCCGGACCTACGCAAGGTCGAACGCCGCACCCGGCTCGCGGGGGTGGAGCTGAGCCCGGGCCGGCCCTTGCGGACGGCCCACGAACTGCTCGATGTCACCGACGGCTTCGACCCCGCCCGCGCGCACGCGGGCTTGGCGCGCCTGCGCGACGCGGGCGCGACGGCGATCTGCATCGCCGAGGCGTTCGCTCCGGACGACGCCGGCAACGAGCGGTTCGTCGCCGAGCTCGCCGCGCAGCTGGACCTGCCCGTGTGCACCTCGAGCGAGCTGACCGGCCTGTACGGGCTCGAGCTCCGCACGGTCACCGCCGCGCTCAATGCTGCGATCACGCCGATCGCGTTGCGGACCGCCGGGGTCGTCGAGGAGGGAGTGCTCGACGCCGGGATCCGCGGCTCGATCATGGTGATGCGTGGCGACGGTGGCGCGACCAACCTCGCGGGCTTCCGAAGCGCCCCGGCCCGGACGCTGTACTCGGGGCCCGCGGCGTCGGTGGCCGGCGCGCTCCACCGCGCCCGCGTCGCGAACGCGGTCGTCGTCGAGGTGGGTGGGACGTCGACGAACGTGGCCGCGATCCGCTCGGGGCGCCCGCGCATGTCCTACGTGCAGGTGGCGACGCACTCGACCGCGATCCGGGCGCTCGACGTGCGCGTGGTCGGGGTGGCGGGGGGCTCGATGCTGCGGGTACGTCGCCGCCGCGTCTACGGAGTCGGCCCGCGCAGCGCGCACATCGCCGGGCTCGAATACTCGTGCTTCGCGCCGCCCGAGGCTCTGCGGGACGCCGAAGCCGTCGAGGTTGCACCGTCGCCCGGCGACCCGTCGGATTACCTGGTCGTAGCGGCCGGAGGCCGCCGCTTCGCGCTGACGAACACGTGCGCAGCCAACCTCCTCGGGATCGTCGAGCCGGAGGACTATGCGGCAGGTTCGCAGGAGGCGGCCCGGGCCGCGTTCGGTGCCGCCGGCCGCTACCTCCGCTTGGCTCCGGACGAGGTCGCGCGGCGGATGCTCGAGGCTTCGGGGCGGGCGGTGGCGGAGCTCGTCGGGGCGGCGATGCACGACCACGGCCTGGACCGGCCGGTGCTCGTCGCGCTCGGGGGCGGCGCCGGCGGCCTCGGCCGCCACGTGGCGGCGCTGTCCGGGCTCGAGTGTCTCGTGCCGCGCGAGGCCGAGGTGATCTCCTCGATCGGCGATGCCATGTCGCTCGTACGCGCGACCCGGGAGCAGACGATGGCGGACCCGACCGCGCACGCCGTCGACGCGCTCGTCGAGGCCGTCGAACAGGAAGCGGTGGATGCAGGGGCCTCCCCGGCGTCGCTCGACGTCGAGGTCGAATACATCGCCGACCGGAAGGCGTTGCGGGCGACCGCCAGCGGGGCGCTGGGGTTGCACGTCGAGGCGCGACCCGACCGTCCCGCGCTGGATGCAGATGCAGCTGGGCGCCTGGCGGCCGAGCGGGGCGCCGGCGACGCGTTCGCGGTCGGCGCGTACTGGATCGCGCGCGACGAGTCGCGGACGCCGCCGCGCGTGCTCGTCTTCGACCGGTTCGGCGACCCGGTCGTCGACACCGCTGGCGAGCTCGTGCGCGTCGACGGAGAGAACGCGCTCCGGAGCACGGTCGAGGGCGCAGTGTCGCGGCACACGCGCAACGTCGGGCCGGTGCGGGTGCCGCCATCGGTGTGGGTGGTCACCGGGGCGCGGCTCGCCGAGCTCTCGAGCGGCGACGTCGTGACCGCGGCCGTTGCCCTGGCCGAGCGCGGGGGATCGCACGCCGCCGCGATCGTGGTCGGGAGGAGTTGACGTGGCGATCTACGTGCCTGCCGGCCGTCGTCGGCGGCGCGCCGCGCTGGCCCTGGGCGCAGCGGTCGTCGTCGGGATCGTCGTGGGCGTGCTCGTCGGGCGCTTCACCGCCTCGTCAGTCGACGACAGCGTCGCCGACGTCCGAAGTGAGGCTCGCTCCGTGCAGGGCGAGCTCCAGGCGACGCCGATCAACTACGAGAAGGAGCTCCAGGGGGAGACGCAATTCGAGGGAGGCGGGGGCGTCAGCGATGCGCTGGCGCGGGCCCGCCGCCAGCTCGACAGCGCGCTCGCCGACGCGCCGTGGCTGGGGCGTGACTCGCGGGCGAGCGCGCGGGCGGCCCTGACCGGCCTGAGCGAGGCCCGGCAGAGCCAGGTGCCGTCCGAGGAGTTCAGCCGTCTCGTGACCCGAGCCTCGGACCAGATCGGGCAGGTGTTCGGCCTGCGTTGAGCGAGCTGCCCACGAGTGGCGCGCCCTGGTGGGCGCTAGCTAAGGTTCCCCTTACTTAACTCTTGGGAAGAGGAGGACCTACGTGCGACGCTCAGCGATGGTGGCCCTCGCGGCCGCGCTCGCCGGCGGGCTGCTGGCGGCCTGCGGCGGTGACGGGGACGGGGCGAAGGAGGCGAAGGTCACGCTCACCGACTACGAGCTCCAAGCGCCAGCGCGCGTCGGAGGGGGCCAGGTGACCTTCGCTGCCCGGAACAAGGGCACCTTCATCCACGAGATCGCGCTCGTGAAGACCGATCTCGCACCCGACCAGTTGCCGCGCGACGACGAGGGCCTCTTCGACGAGCGAGGCGAGGGCGTGGAGTTCGTCGACGAGGTCGAGGACATCGATCCGGGCACGACGGCGAAGCTCAGCGTGGACCTCGACAGCGGTTCGTACGTGCTGCTGTGCAACAAGCCGGCGGAGTCCGGCGACCCGCAGTCACACTTCCAGCACGGGATGTACTCGAAGCTGACCGTGACCTGAGCGCCCGCCCCCGTCGGCCGAGCTACGCAGCCGTCACCCACATGAGCTCGGCGAGGCGCGTGGGAACGGTCTGGTCTCCGGCGTCGCTCTTGACTGCGACCCCGTCCGCCGCCGGCCCGACCACGACAGCCTCCGAGCCGGGGACGAGCTGCGCGCGCACGAGGAACGAGAGGGCGTCGTCATCGAGCTCGGCCTTCTCGCTGATGCGCGTCACCTGCACCGGGCCGGGCGCGGCCTTCGCGAGCGGGAGAGCGCGGCGCGTGTCGACCTTGTGCGCGGAGCCGGGGATCGGGTTGCCGTGGGGGCAGGTCGCCGGATCGCCCAGCAGCTGCACGAGCTTCTCCTCCACGTCGGCGGAGATCGCGTGCTCCCATCGGTCGGCCTCGCGGTGCACCTTCTCCCACTCGAGCCCGATCACGTCGGTGAGCAGCCGCTCGGCCAGGCGGTGACGACGGACGATCGACACCGCGAGCGCCCGCCCCTTGGCGGTCAGACGAAGGCTGCGGTCGTCGAGCAGCTGGGCGTAGCCCTGCTCCACGAGACGATTCACCGTCTCGGACACCGCCGGGGCCGAGATGCCGAGCCGCTCGACGAGCCGTGCCCGGATGGGCGGGACGCCCTCCTCCTCGATCTCGAGGATCGTCTCGAGGTACTCCTCCGTCGCGTCGTGCAGCTCGGCCACAACCGAAGAATAGGACCGGGACCTGGTGATCACGTGCGGGCGTTCGGGACGGCCGCCGGCCACCGACTTGCACTCGCACCGGGGGAGTGCCATATGCTGTTAGCACTCGAATCCGTTGAGTGCTAACCGTCGCCGCCCTCACCTGGAGGGCGCTCGCCAGGGGGTATGTACGTATGCCGAAGCAGATCGCCTACAGCGAGGCCGCCCGCCGGGCCCTCGAGGCGGGCATGAACAAGCTCGCCGACTCGGTACGGGTCACGATCGGCCCCAAGGGTCGCAACGTCGTGCTCGAGAAGAAGTGGGGCGCTCCCACGATCACGAACGACGGCGTCTCGATCGCCAAGGAGATCGAGCTCGAGGACCCGTACGAGAAGGTGGGCGCCGAGCTCGTCAAGGAAGTCGCCAAGAAGACGGACGACGTCGCCGGTGACGGCACGACGACGGCCACGGTGCTGGCGTGGGCGCTCGTGCGCGAGGGCCTGCGCAACGTCGCCGCCGGCGCCAATCCGATGGGCCTGAAGAAGGGCATCGAGTCGGCCGTCGACACGGCCGTCGACGAGATCCAGAAGGGCGCCATCGAGGTCAAGGCGGACCAGAAGCAGATCGCCAACGTCGCGGCGATCTCGGCCGCCGACCCGGAGATCGGCGGGATGATCGCCGAGGCGCTCGACAAGGTCGGCACCGACGGCGTGATCACCGTCGAGGAGAGCCAGACCTTCGGGATGGAGCTCGACCTCGTCGAGGGCATGCGCTTCGACAAGGGCTACATCTCGCCGTACTTCGTCACCGACCCCGAGCGGATGGAGGCGGTGCTCGACGACGCCTACGTGCTGCTCGTCAGCACGAAGATCTCCGCCGTGAAGGACCTGTTGCCCGTGCTCGAGAAGGTGATGCAGGGCGGGAAGCCGCTCGTCATCATCGCCGAGGACGTCGAGGGCGAGGCGCTGGCGACGCTGGTCGTCAACAAGATCCGCGGCACGTTCAAGTCGGCGGCGGTGAAGGCCCCCGGCTTCGGCGAGCGCCGCAAGGCCATGCTCGAGGACATGGCGATCCTCACCGGCGGCACGGTGATCTCCGAGGAAGTCGGCCTCAAGCTCGAGAACGTCGGGCTGGATCTTCTCGGCACCGCCCGCAAGGTCGTCGTCACCAAGGACGAGACGACGGTCGTCGAGGGTGGCGGCAGCCAGTCCGACATCCAGGGCCGGATCAACCAGATCCGGAGCGAGATCGACAACACCGACTCGGACTACGACCGCGAGAAGCTCCAGGAGCGCCTGGCGAAGCTCTCGGGTGGCGTGGCGATCATCAAGGTCGGCGCCGCGACCGAGGTGGAGCTCAAGGAGAAGAAGCACCGCATCGAGGACGCCGTCCAGACCACGAAGGCTGCGGTCGAGGAGGGTGTCGTCCCCGGCGGCGGCGTGGCGCTCCTGCGGGCGCAGGAAGCCGTGCTCGCGTCGGCGGACAAGCTCGAGGGCGACGACGCCACCGGGGCGAAGATGGTGTCGCGTGCCCTCGAAGAGCCGCTCAAGCAGATCGCGGTGAACGCCGGCTACGAGGGCGGCGTGGTCGTCGAGAAGGTGCGTGCGCTCAAGGGCCCCGAGGGTCTGAACGCCGCCACCGGCGAGTACGAGGACCTCGTCAAGGCTGGTGTCATCGACGCCGCCAAGGTGACGCGCTCTGCCCTGCAGAACGCGGCGTCGATCGCGGCGTTGTTCCTCACCACCGAAGCGGTGGTCGCCGACAAGCTCGAGGAGAAGCCCGCGATGCCGGCCGGCGGCGGTGGGATGCCCGGCGGCATGGACGGCATGGGCGACTTCTAGCTCTCACACCCGGTCCACGACCGACCGCAGTGGGGCGCCCTTCGGGGCGCCCCACTCGCGCGTGGGGGCTTCTCTGATGATGAGCGACGCGGCGGTAGCCTCGAGCCGTGGAACCCGTTGCGCCGTCGGAGGGGTGGGGCGTCCTGCACCTCTTCTACAAGGTCGACCGCGCCCGCGCCGACGCCGAGCCCGGCGGGACGAAGCGGGTGCTCGACGCGATCGCGTCCCTGGAGTCCGACGGGCACCAGGTGCTCGTGTTCACGGTGCTCGGCCACAAGGCCGAGCTCGGCGTCATGGCCCTCGGACCTGATGTCGCCCGGCTGCAGGCGTTCCAGCACGAGCTCGCCGCCGCGCCGCTTTCGCTCGAGTGGTCCTACGTGTCGCTCACGGAGCGCTCGGAGTACACGGACGACGAGGAGCGTGCCCGCCAGCGTCTGTACCCGACGCTGCCGCGCAAGCGGGCGATCTGCTTCTACCCGATGTCGAAGCGACGCCAAGCCGACGCCAACTGGTACGAGCTTCCCTTCGACCAGCGGAAGCACCTCATGGGCGGCCACGCGCGCGTCGGCCGTGCGTACGCGGGGCGGGTTCTCCAACTCATCACCGGCTCGACGGGGCTCGACGACTGGGAGTGGGGTGTCACGCTGCTCGCCGACGACCCGGCGGCGCTCAAGGAGATCGTCTACGAGATGCGCTTCGACGAGGTCTCGGCGCGCTACGCCGAGTTCGGGCCGTTCGTCACCGGCCTGATGCTC
>DATFPZ010000130.1:0-2794 GCA_035264545.1 Acidimicrobiia bacterium | reverse complement strand
GGCCGGTCCGGCCGCGCCACACCGTTCGCGCAACTCGAGCCGGTTTTCGTGGGCGGATCCACGGTTCAGCAGGCGACGCTGCACAACGAGGACGAGGTCGCCCGCAAGGACGTGCGGATCGGCGACACCGTGATCGTGCGCAAGGCGGGCGACGTGATCCCCGAGGTCGTCGGCCCGGTGGTCGCCAAACGGCCGAAAGGGCTCCGGCGCTGGAAGTTCCCGAAGGATTGCCCGGCGTGCGGGCAACCGCTCGTGCGCGCCGAGGGCGAAGCCGCGACGAACTGCGTCAACATCGACTGCCCGGCGCAGCGCTGGGGACGGATCGTGCACTTCGCCGCCGCGATGGACATCGACGGGCTCGGTGAGGAGCGCGTCCGCCAGTTCATCGACGCCGGCCTGCTCTCCGACCCCGCCGACATCTACTGGCTCGAGGTCGAACGCCTCGTCAAGCTCGAGCGCATTGGTGAGAAGTCCGCGCAAGTGCTCGTCGACAACATCCAAGGTTCGAAATCGCAGCTGCTGGCGCGCCTGCTCGTCGGTTTGAGCATTCCGAACGTCGGGTGGGCGACGGCGCAGGACGTCGCCCGGGAGATGGGCCACCTCGACCGGATCCTCGATGCCTCGGCCGAGGACCTCACCCAGGTCGAGGGCATCGGGCCCATCGTCGCCCAGAGCGTGCACGAGTTCTTCTCCCGCGATCGGACCCGTCAGCTCGTCGAGAAGTTGCGGGAGGCGGGCGTGAACTTCGAGGGCCCGTCGCGCGCGGCCGCGCCGGACGTCGAGCAGACGCTCGCCGGCCTCACGTTCGTGCTCACCGGCGGGCTCGAGGAGCTCAGCCGGGAAGAGGCGCAGGCGGAGATCGAGGCTCGGGGCGGCAAGGTCACGAACAGTGTGTCCAAGAAGACGAGCTACGTCGTGGTGGGCGAGAATCCGGGCTCGAAGCTCGCCAAGGCCGAGCAGCTGGGCGTGACGCTCCTCGACGAGGCGGCGTTCCGAAAGCTCCTGGAGGAAGGACCCGACTGATGGTGAACAAAGGAGCGGTCGGTCAGACCGGCGAGGCGTTCGACCTGGTCGTCGAACGGGGCAAGGTGCGGGAGTTCGCCCGGGCGACGAAGTCGCAGAACGCGGAGTACCTCGACGACCCGGCGCCCGTGTCGCCCGCGACGTTCCTCGTGTCGTCGGTGTTCTGGGCGCCGCCCGGGGCCGCGAGGTGGGGTGACCTCCAGCTCGACATGCGACGAGTCCTCGACGGCGGTCGCGAGTTCGTGTTCCACGGGCCGCCGCCGGCGGCAGGCACGAAGCTCACGTCGCAGACCCGCGTCGAGGACATCTACGAGAAGGAAGGCAAGCGGGGCGGGACGATGACGTTCGTGGTCACGGTGCAGGAGTTCCGCGACGAGGCCGGCGACCTCGTCGCCGAGATGCGGTCCACCGCGATCGAGACCGGCAAGCCGCCGACGGAGGGCTGACGACGATGGTGACGATGAGTGTGACGTGGGACGACCTCGGCGAAGGCACCGCCGGCGAGCCGCGCGACTTCGGGCCGCTCACCCGGACCGACTTCGTGCGCTACCAGGGCGCGTCGGGCGACTTCAATCCGATCCACCACGACGAGGAGTACGCCAAGAGCGCCGGGTTCCCGACCGTGTTCTCGGTGGGGATGCTCCAGGCCGGGATCCTCGCCACGTACGTGACCGACTGGCTCGGCGCCGCCAACGTGCGCCGCTTCGGCGCCCAGTTCCGCGAGCAGGTCTGGCCCGGCGACACGCTCACGTGCTCCGGAACGGTCACGAAGCGCTACGAGGACGGCGGCGAGCGCCTGGTCGACCTCGAGCTCGTGTGCACCCGCCAGACCGGCGGCACCGCGATCAAGGGCTGGGCCACGTTCGTGGCGCCGTGAGCCCCGCGACGTGCGTATCTGAGCGACACCTGGTGTCGCTCAGATACGCACGTCGTTGCGCATGAAGGCGCAGGTCCTCGAAGCGGCGGCGCCGGTCGGCACCAAGCCGCTCCGGCTCGTCGAGCGGGAGCCACCCGCTCCGGCGCGCGGCGAGGTACGTCTGCGAGTCCACGTGTGCGCGTGTTGCCGGACCGATCTGCACGTCGTCACCGGTGAGCTCGACCTCCCCAAGCTGCCCGTCGTGCCCGGACACCAGGTCGTCGGCACGGTCGACGCCGTCGGTGACGGCTGCACACGCTTGCGGGCCGGCGAGCGCGTCGGGGTGTGCTGGCTGCACTGGGCCGACGGGACCTGCCGGTACTGCCGGCACGGGCAGGAGAACCTGTGCGAGCACGCCACGTTCACCGGCTGGACCGCGGACGGCGGCTACGCCGAGGCGATCACGGTGCCCGAGGACTTCGCGATCCAACTCCCCGAAGAGCTCGACGACCTCGCGGCGTCACCGCTGCTCTGCGCGGGTGCGGTCGGCTACCGCGCGCTACGCCGCGCCGAGATCGAGCCGGGCGAGCGCGTCGCGCTGATGGGATTCGGCTCCTCCGCCCATCTGGTCATGCAGGTGCTGCGGTACTGGGGCTGCGAGGTCTTTGTGCTCACTCGGGGCGAGGGCCATCGCGCGCTCGCGCGCGAGCTCGGTGCGGAGTGGGTCGGCGCCGCCGACGAGCTCCCGCCCGAGACGAGCGACCGGGCTGTGGTGTTCGCGCCCGTCGGCGAGCTCGTGCCCGTCGCCCTGCGAGCCATACGCCCCGGCGGGACGGTCTCGCTCGCCGGCATCCACATGTCTCCGCTCCCGGTCATGGACTACGCCTTGCTCTGGCGCGAGCGGTCGCTGCGGTC
>DATFPZ010000129.1:0-3013 GCA_035264545.1 Acidimicrobiia bacterium | reverse complement strand
AAGACCACGGCCGAACGGAAATCGACAACCTGTGGCGGCTCTGCTCACACCACCACAGGCTGAAGACCTACCAAGGATGGAAGGTCGTCGGACGGAGCGGCACCCGGGACCTCGTCCCGCCGGACGACCCCGACCCACCCGGCCCGCCTTCACTGCTTGGAGGCGTGGACGGTGCATGCTCGTTTGGTGAGCCAGACCGGCGGAGTGACGCGGTCGGCCGCGTCCCGGTGCAGTGAGTGGGATCGGCAGTAGAGAGTACGGCGTCCGATCAGTCGTAGTCGGACTAGACCGCGGGCATCAATCCCGGTCGACGCTCCATTCGATGACCGGCGGGCGGACGGCGGCGCAGCGGGGCATGCCGTCGTCGTGCGTCATGTGGACGGTGCCGACGAGGCGGTGGCCGGGGGACTGGGCGGAGCGGAGAAGCTCGTCGGGCACGGCGTCGAACATGAGCTTTGCTCGCCGGAACATCTCGAAGTGGTTGGCGTCGTCGACGGTGCCCCAGCTGAGGTACAGGAACCGGTCGCCGCGCTTGCCGTGGACGAAGGGACCGCGCAAGTCAAGCGCGCCGTCCTTCGTGACGGTGTCGACGGTGAGATTCCACTCGGCGCCGGGTGCGTCGCCGGGGACCAGGTCGACGACGTCCTTGCGACGCTGCACGCCGACGTGCACGTTCTGGTACGCGAGGCCGCCCGGACGCGGGTCGGCGCACGTCCGACCGGGGAGCTCGACGCCGACGATGCGGACGTCCACGGGCCAAGTGTAGATTTAGAACTCGTTCTATGTTCCTCGAGTACACCCCCGAGCAGCAGGCGCTGCGCAAGGAGCTGCGCGAGTACTTCGCGCAGCTGCTGACGCCCGATGTCCGGGCCGAGCTCGGGGAGCCGGGGGAGGGGAGCCCGCTGTTCCGGGACGTCGTGCGACAGATCGGCACGGACGGGTGGCTCGGGATCGGCTGGCCCCGGGAGTACGGGGGTCAGGGGCGACCGGCGACCGACCAGTTCATCTTCTTCGACGAGGTGCAACGGGCCGGGGCGCCGTTCCCGTTCGTGACGCTCAACACGGTCGGACCCACGATCATGCGCTTCGGCAGCCCGGAGCAGAAGTCGTTCTTCCTTCTCGGGATCCTCGCCGGTGAGGTCAACTTCGCCATCGGTTACACGGAACCCGACGCCGGCACCGACCTGGCGTCGCTGCGGACGCGTGCCGTCCTCGACGGCGACGAGTGGGTGATCAACGGCAACAAGGTGTTCACCAGCGGCGCCAACCAGGCCGACTACGTCTGGCTCGCGTGCCGCACCGATCCCGACGCGCCCAAGCACAAGGGCATCTCGATCATCGTCGTGCCGACGGCGTCGGCGGGGTTCAAGTGCACGCCGATCGTCACCGTCGGCGGGAACACGACCACCGCCACGTACTACGACGACGTGCGGGTCCCGAAGGACAACGTCGTCGGCGACGTGAATGCCGGGTGGAACCTGATCACGACCCAACTCAATCACGAGCGCGTCGGCCTCGCCGCCATGGGAGGACTGGCGCACCGGCTCTGGGACGAGGTCGCGGCGTGGTGCCGCGCCACCGAATCGGGTCAGGGCGGGCGCATGATCGACGTGCCGTGGGTGCAGATGGACCTGGCGCGTGCCCACGCCCGGCTCGAGGCGATGAAGTTGCTCAACTGGCGCATGGCCGCCGCCCTCGACGCCGGCGCGCTCGCGCCCGCCGACTCGTCGGCGGTCAAGGTCTACGGCACCGAAACCCTCGTCGACGTGTACCGCACCCTGCTCGGCGTTCTCGGCGCCGCCGGATACCTGCCGTCCGGCTCGCCCGGCGCAGTGCTGCACGGCGACGTCGAGCGCGCCGGACGGGCGGCGCAGATCAACACCTTCGGCGGCGGGGTGAACGAGGTGCAGCGCGAGATCATCGCCAGCGCCGGCCTCGGCATGGCCCGGCGGGCCAGATGACTGCCGCCAGGCGGGAGTAGAGACGCGTGGCCACGACCACTGGCGCCGCCGACACCGACAAGGCGGCGTTCGCCGCCCGGCTGAAGGAGTTCGAGGGCAAAGAGGCCGGCGAGCCCGAGCAGGGCGCCGACCCGGTGAACCAGCCGATGATCCGCCACTGGGTCGAGGCCATCGGCGACGACAACCCCGTCTACACCGACGCCGAGGCGGCCGAGCGATCAGTCCACGGCGAGATCGTCGCGCCGCCGGTGATGCTCCAGGCCTGGGTCATGCGCGGCGTTCGGCCCCGCCCGACCACGGGCGGCAATGCCCGCGACGAGCTCATGCGGCTGCTCGACGATGCCGGGTTCACGTCGGTCGTCGCGACCAACTGCGAGCAGGAGTACCACCGGTACCTGCATCTCGGCGATCACCTGTCGACGACGACGATCATCGAGTCGGTGTCCGACGAGAAGGCGACCGGCCTCGGCGTCGGTCACTTCGTTACGACGCGCGTCGACTACCGGACTGACGACGGCGAGCTCGTCGCCACCATGCGGTTCCGCATCCTCAAGTTCAAGCCTGGTACCGGCCGCAGCGCAGCTGCGGAAAAGAAGCAGGAGCGCGAGCGGCCGTTGCGACCTCGGCCCGCGCTGACGCAGGACAACGCGTTCTGGTTCGAGGGCGCACGGCAGCATCGGCTGCTCATCCAGCGCTGTAAGCAGTGCGGGACGCTGCGCCACCCGCCGCGTCCGATGTGCGCCGAGTGCCGGTCGTACGAGTGGGACGTCGTCGACGCGTCCGGGCGCGGCACCGTCTACAGCTTTGTCGTGAACCACTATCCGCAGGTGCCGGCGTTCGCCTACCCGCTCGCGGTCGGCCTCATCGAGCTGGAAGAGGGAACGCGGCTCGTGGCGAACGTCATCGGCGTCGAACCAAGCGAAATCCGAGTCGGCATGCCGGTCGAGGTCGAGTGGGTCGACCACGACCCCGACCTGAGCCTGCCGGCCTTCAGGCCGGGGCAGGACAAGTAATGGACTTCACGTTCACCGAAGAGCAGGACGCAGTCCGCG
>DATFPZ010000128.1:0-6972 GCA_035264545.1 Acidimicrobiia bacterium | reverse complement strand
GCGCGTCGCCGACCAGGAGTGGGAGGTCGACGGCTTCGGGCTCCGCGACCACTCGTGGGGGCCGCGCTACTGGCAGTCGCCGTGGTGGTACCGATGGCTGACGGCCAACTTCGGCGAGGACTTCGGGTTCGTGATCTCGATCATCACCTCGCGCGACGGCGGCCAGCGCATCGGCGGAGTCGTGCTCGAAGACGGCGAGTACCGCACGATCGACGACGCCAAGCTCGAGACCGAGTGGCGCGGCGCCGACTCGTACCACCAGGAGATGCGGGCGTGGGCGCACACGGCCGACCGCGACTACGAGATCACGGGCAGTGTGCTGTCGCTCATCCCGTTGCGGAACCGTCGTCAGACGCCCGACGGCGACATGCTCGTGACGCGCATCTCGGAGGGCATGACCGAGTGGCGCTGCGATGGCAAGGTCGGGTTCGGGCTGTCGGAGTACCTCGACCAGATCGTCGACGGGCAACCGGTGGGCGTCAGCGGCTGACCGTCACGCGGGCGTGCGATGGCCGTCCCGGACCACCCGACCAAGTCGAGGTCGCCAACCCGCCTGAGGCCGCTCGTGCTCGAGATACCGGCTCCTCGCGCGGAGAAGATCCGTGCGTGTGCAGATCCCGATGAGGCGGTCATGGTCGACGACGGGGACGTGATCCACGCCGTCCTCGGTCATCCGCTCGAGCACCGTCAGCAGGCTGTCCTCCGGCTCCACGGTCACGACGGCGGCGGTCGCGATGTCCTTCACCGGCGCGCCGTCTGAAACGTCCCGCACCAGCAGGTCACCCCGGCTCACGATCCCCGCACAGCCGCCGCTGTCGTCGACCAACGGGTACGCGCCGTGCCCGCCGCTCTCCAGAAGCCTCCGCGCCTCGGCAATCGTCGCGTTCACCGGGAGCGTCACGACGTTCGCCGTCATCGCCTCGCGCGCCGAGTGCACCTGGAGCGCGTCCGGTGCGTAACGGCGCGGCACGATCACGCCCCGACGCGCCAGCTTCTCTGTCATCAAGCTGTGCCTCGAGAGAGAGTTGAAGACGATGTCGGCGAGCACTGCCGCGAGCATCAGCGGGAGCACGGCTTGGTAGTCACGCGTGAGCTCGAACGCGAACACGATCGACGTGAATACCGCCCCCGTGGCGGCGCCGAACGTCGCGGCCATCGCCACGAGGGCCACGGCGCCCGGTGAAAGACCGAAGCTCGGGAACGCGGCGTCGAGGCCGGCGCCCACCAGCCCGCCGAACGTGCCGCCGATGAGGAGGAGCGGAGCGAGTGTGCCGCCCGACGTGCCCGACCCGAGCGCGATCCACCACATGACGAGCTTGGCCAGCAGGAGCAGCGCGAGCGCGCCGACCGTGATGCGACTCGCGAGCACGTCGTCGATCGCGTCGTAGCCGACGCCGAGCGCGCGGGGGACCGCCAGGCCGATGAGCGCGAACCCGAGACCGCCGATGATCGGGTGCCAGAACTGCGGGATCGGCAGGCGCCTGTAGCCCGCCTCCACCACGAACAGGCCCTTCGCCACGACCACGGCGAGCAGACCGCACACGATGCCCAAGACCGCGAACACCCCGAGCGTGCTGAGCCCGGCGAAGTCGTGGTGCGGCACCGTGAAGAGCGGACCGCTCCCGAAGAGCGCGGCATGAACCCCTGCCGCGATGCTTGCCGAGACGACGAGTGGAACGAGCGCTCGTGCCGAGAACTCGAACAGGAGCAGCTCCACCGCGAGCACCACCGACGCCAGCGGGGCGCCAAAGACACCCGCCATCCCCGCGGCCGCGCCGCACGCGAGCAGGATCTTGCGTTCGGACGGGGACACCCGGATGACCTGGCCCACGAGGGATCCCAGAGCGCCCCCCGTCACGATGATCGGTCCTTCGGCCCCGAACGGACCGCCCGTCCCGATCGCCACCGCCGCCGACGTCGGCTTCGCGACCGCCGCCCGGGGCGAGATGCGGCTGTGCCGAGTGAGCACCGCTTCCATCGCCTCCGGGATGCCGTGCCCGCGGATGACCGGCGACCAGCGCGCGATCAACGCCACGAGCAAGCCGCCCGCCATCGCGACGAGCAGCAAATCGGGCCCGGGATGGAAGTGCCGGAACGACGGCAGGTCCCAACCGTATTGATGGAGTAACGCCGCGTTCGTGAGCAACGCGATGAGCCGTACGAGCAGCCACGCCGCGGCTCCGCCCGCAAGTCCGAGCACGGTGGCAAGCAGCGACATGAAGACGAGCCGACCGGGAGACGATCGCATGGCACCTCGCGGGTGAGAAGACGTCTCCTCAATAGTATCGTGATACGATACTTCTGTGCCCGTCTCCACCGTACGGTCGCGCCGGATTACGAATGCCGACTACCGGCGCCTGCTCGAGTTCCGCACCGGCCTGCGGCGCTTTCTCCACTGGAGCGAGGAGCAGGCTCAAGCCGCCGGTGTCTCGGCGTCGCAGCACCAGCTGCTGCTCGCCATCCGGGGCCACCCCGACCCGCGCGGGCCCACGATCGGCGACGTGGCCGACTACCTGCTCCTGCGCCATCACAGCGCGGTCGGGCTCGTCGACCGGGCCGAGGACGCCGGGCTCGTCCGCCGCCGCCAGGACCGCGACGACCACCGGATTGTCCGGTTGCACCTCACCGCCCGCGGCGCCGAGACGCTGCAACGGCTCACGGCGGTCACGCTCGAAGAGCTCGCCCGCCTCTCCCCCCGCCTGCGCCCGGTCTGGGCCGGGCTCGGCGCCGGGTGACCGGTTCGGAGACGCCGGCTACCGGCTACCAGCTGCCGCCGCCTCCACCACCGGCCCCGCCGCCGGAGAAACCGCCGCCGGAGAAACCGCTCGAGCCCGACGTCGACGGGGGCGTCGACGTCAGCGTTCCCGAGGTCGACACGGTGAAGCCGTCGATCGCGCTCGAGAACGCGAGGAACGTGAACGGCGTCGACGCGATGTACCAGGACGACGTGTCCGGCGGCTGGTCATCGAGACCGGCGAACGCCGCCGCCCACTTCCCCGTCGCGCCGAACACGATCGCGTAGGGCAGGTACTCGGAGAAAAGGTTCTTCCGCTCGGCGAAGCGGGCGCGCTCCTTCTCCGATTCGTTGATGAATCGCCGGAATCCCTCCGCGTGCCGAAGGACCGCGGTGCCCCTGGCCGTCCGCTGCGGCATCCAGTACGACCCGAAGGTGAGCAGGATGCCGGCCACCAGGAGCGGGATGCCGAGGAGGGCAGCGTGGGTGAACAAGATCAGGAGCGTCATCAGGCCCGCGCCTGCCAGCAGCACGAGAACCCCCAGGAAGCCCCACTGGAGCCGCGAGCTCGACGGCGGACGAATGAACCACCCGTGGTCCATTGCGTCCTCGAGGAGCGCGCCTTGCACCTCTTGCATCTTCGTGTGGAACGTGTAGCGGAGGTCGGAGAGCTGCACCTCGTTCCCGTCCTCGAACAAGCCGGTGAGGAGCTTCTGCTCGTAATCCTTGAGCTCCGCGTCCGGCTCCTTCTTCTTGGTCAGCTTCCAGTCCGGCTTGTGCAGGAACCCTCCCTCGCCCGGGATCTCCTCGATCACGAGGTAGCCACGCACGGCGAGGTCGACGATGGTGGCGGTCACGTCGAGCGGGTTGGCCGTGAAGTCGACGAGCGTGCCGAGCTGCCCAGGCCGCAGATTCTCGGGTGGGACGAACTCGACCGGCGTCTCTTCGTGGTGGAGCACGGGAACGAGCTCGTCGGCGCCGCTGTCGCTGCCGTAGGCCTGATCGACCGCGGAGCCGCGGTAGCGCCGGTCGCGCCCGAACCGGTACATGAGAAACGCGAACACGACGACCACAACGAGCAGGAGCACGCCGCCGAGCCCGGCGGTCACCGGCGTGATCGAGAAGGCCGTCCCGAGGTTGAAGCGCTCCTCGAGGATCGGCTTCGGTGGCGGCACCGCGCCTTTCGGCATGGCCACCACGACGGTCATAGCGGCGTTGGGTGCAATGTCGCTCTGCGTGAACGTGGCCGTCGTGCCACCACTGGTCGCGCCCGCGCACGGGAGCGTCGACCGGAGGGGACCGCTGAAGCAGGCGACCTGCGTGATGTCGGCCGGCGCGTCGACGGTGACGGTCGCCCGCTGGATCGGAACCGTCCAGCCGGGACCGATCGCGTTGAGATTCAGCTCGTCGTGGTCCTCGAACCCGTTCAGCACGCCACGCAGCGTGTAGGTGATGTCATAGCTGTGCGGGCCGCTGATCGTGCGGTCGGGATCACCGATCTTGATCCGCTTCAGTCCGATGCCGTCGACGTCGCCGCTCTCGATGGTGTACTGCGCCGGCGTCCCTTCCGACGCCTTCACCGATTCGACCTCGAGCGGATACACGCGGTCGTGGTTGGACTTTGGCGGGTAGTCGAACCGCACCGGGACGTCCCGGAAGATGCCGTGCTTCGGGACGACGCCGAAGTCGTAGTCGATCCTCTCGTGGACCCGAACCAGCCCCGTGGACTCGATGCGCACGTCGACGACATAGTTCCGGATCTGCTCCCGCCCGAATTGCGCGCTGGTCTCGGACACCGCCGGAGCCGAGAGCCCGAGGACGCCGACGACACCCGCGAGTCCTCCGAGGAAAGCAACCCGCCCGAAACGCACGGCGGGAATCTAATCGCATGCCGGCGCTATGCGCCGGGCTACCGTTCCGCGCCGTGCCCGCCCGCGTCGACGACCAGCCGCTCGCGGCGGCGGTCGGCCGCCATCTCGGGCAGCCGGTGACGATCGAGGGTGTGCGCCGCCTGTCGGGCGGCGCCTCACGCGAGACGTGGTCCTTCGACGCAGTTTCGCCAGGCGGCGCCCGCCACGCCCTCGTACTCCGCCGCGATCCTGGCGCATCGGTCGGGCGGTCGGATCGCTCGGTCGAGTTCGCGCTCCTGGACGCGGCGCACCGCGGCGGGGTCGCCGCGCCGCACGTCTGGTTCCTGCTCGAGGAGGGCGACGGGCTCGGTTCGGGGTTCGTGATGGAACGGATCGAGGGCGAGACGATCCCGCGCCGCATCCTGCGTGACGAAACGTACGCGGCTGCCCGCCCGTTGCTCGCCCGTCAATGCGGCGAGCAAGCCGCGCTCATCCACGCCCTCGACCCGGTGCGGCTTCCGACGCTCCCGGTGCAAGGCGCGCGCGAGCAAATCGACCTCTACCACGGGTACCTCGACGGATTCGGCGAGCCGCACCCCGCGTTCGAGCTCGGGCTGCGCTGGCTCGCCGACCACGCACCCCCCGACCCGTCGCAGCCCGCGCTCGTGCACGGCGACTTCCGCAACGGCAACTTCGTCGTCGGCCCGGACGGCATCCGAGCCGTGCTCGACTGGGAGCTCGCGCACTTCGGCGACCCGGTCGAGGACCTCGGCTGGTTGTGCGTGAAGTCGTGGCGATTCGGTGTGACCGATCTACGCGTCGGCGGCTTCGGAACCGTGGACGATCTGCTCGCGGCGTACCGGGCCGCCGGCGGGCGCGACGTCGACCCGGTCGAGCTCCGCTTCTGGGAGGCGATGGGCACGCTGAAGTGGGGTGTGATCTGCGAGGTCCAGGCCTTCACGCACCTCGAGGGCACGGTCCGCTCGGTGGAGCTGGCGACGCTGGGACGGCGGGTCGCGGAGATGGAGTGGGATCTCCTCGAGCTCATCGACGGCGGCGACGCGTGAAGGAGGTGTGATGCAGGACCGGCCGACGGCCGTCGAGCTGCTCGAGGCCATCCGCGAGTTCCTCGAACAGGACGTGATGCCCGCGGTGGAAGGCCGGGTGCAGTTCCACAGCCGCGTCGCGATCAATGCGCTCGGGATGCTCGAGCGTGAGCTGCGTCTCGGGCCCGAGCTCGACGCCGCCGAGCGCGACCGGCTGGGTGCGCTCCTCGGCCATGACGCCGATCTCGCCACGCTGACGACCGAGCTGGCGGACCGCATCCGGGACGGGTCCCTCGACGACCGCCGCGACGACGTCGCCGCCGCCCTGCGGGAATCCGTGCGGGCGAAACTCGTGGTCTCGAACCCGAACTACGTCGGGTAGTTTCCAAAATGCTGTGCGCTTCGCCACCTGGAACGTCAATTCGCTGAAGGCCCGCCTCCCGCGGGTCGAGGACTGGCTGCAGTACGCCCTGCCCGACGTGCTGTGCGTCCAGGAGACCAAGCTCTCCGACGATTCGTTCCCGCAGCTGACCTTCCAGACGCTGGGATACGACTCCGTGCACCACGGCCCCGGGCAATGGAACGGCGTGGCGATCCTGTCGCGCGCCGGCGTCGGGGACGTCACTTCCGGGTTCGACGGCGCCGAGCTCGTCGACCCGTACGAGGGCGACGCCCGGCTCCTGTCTGCCGTGTGCGGCGGCGTTCGCGTGATCTGCGTGTACGTGCCCAATGGCCGCAAGGTCGGCACCGAGTTCTACGAGCGCAAGCTGGCCTGGCTCGAGTGCCTCCACGACTGGATCGCCGCCACGTACAAGCCCAGCGATCCGATCGTGATGATGGGCGACTTCAACGTGGCGCCCGAGGACCGCGACCTGTGGTCGCCGAAGGCGTTCATCGGCGACACGCACGTCACCGAACCGGAACGGGCGGCGGTCGCCCGGCTGCGTGACTGGGGGTTCGTCGACGGCTTCCGCGCCCTGTACCCGCAGGAGAAGTTGTTCACCTATTGGGACTACCGCCGCGGCGACTTCCACGAGCACCGCGGCATGCGCATCGACCTCGGCTACGTGACCGAGCCGCTGGTGGAGCGGATCCGGTGGGGCCTGGTGGACCGGTTCGCCCGCAAGGGCAAGCTGCCGTCGGACCACGCACCCCTGTTCCTGGACATCGACGTCGACGCCGCGTGAGGCCGTCGTCACGGCTTGGGTACAGCGGGCGTACCGTGGCCGCATGGCCATGTACAACGACGGGTCGCGAGAGCTCCAAGACCGCTTCGACAGCCGGCGGATCGCCGACCGGCTCGAGCAGATCACGGTCCACGACCGCTTCAGCGACGACGACC
>DATFPZ010000127.1:0-2180 GCA_035264545.1 Acidimicrobiia bacterium | reverse complement strand
CACGTCGTAGTGGCCGCCGCTGACGGCGAAGTGGATGAACCCGGCCCCCACGGAGAGTGCGGCGAGGAACCAACGCAGGTACCGGCCGACAGTGGCCTCGTTCGTGGTCATGGAGACGCCCCCGATCCCGACCCGGAACATTCACAGAGCGTGCAAGTTGCCACCCGGCAGTTTGCGTCGGACGTCACCTTTCGTCAAGCCACCCGACGAGCGCAGACGCGCAAAGGCGCGGCCGGCGCGCCGGGGCGCGCGAACGATGTGGCGACGAGCTCCTGCTACCGCTTCTTCTCGGCCACCGCCTTCGCCCTGGCTGCCGAGACCTCGGCCGGCGTGGCGTTCAGGTTGCCGATGACGCCACCGAGGTCGGGATGCTCCGAGCTGAACAGCCCCCAGCGGCTCTCCCACCCCGGGACGTTCCACATGTGGGTCATCCAGAGGTTCCCGAGCTTGGTCACCTTGCCACCCCGCGCCGCGCACTCCTCGTCGGTCGTGCTCTCGTCGCCGACCACGCCGCCGCCGCCGATGCAGAGCTGCTCGTGGACGTGCCATGGATCGTTCGCGCCGGCGAAGCCTTCGGGCGGCGCTTCCTTCGAGGCGAACTGGAGGTAGCTGAGTCCGACGATCTTGCTGTCGGGATCGGTGCCGTCGTACAGCGCGATCTCGGGCTGGGCGGGGTCGAACGGGTTGGTCAGGGCGCTGCTCTTGATGTAGTGGGCGGCGATGCACGGCACGTAGGGCGTGATCCGGCGCCAGCCGTCCGCCTCGGCCTCCTTGACCGTCGGGTGGGCGGCGACGAACGCGTTCGATGCAGCGACCTGGCTCGCGAGCGCGTCACGCGTCGCAGCGTCGGGGGCGGTGAAGGGGACGGGCCCGCGGTGCCCGTGGCCGCTGTTGCCCGCGTTGGCCACGCCGGCCTGCTCGCACGCCGAGCTGCCGTCGGCCTGGATGACGGCGTCCGTGTGGCCGGCGGCATGCTCCGTGCCGCCGCCCTTCTCGGCTGCGCTGTGGCTGTGACCGGCGGCCTCCTCGCCGCTCCCGTGGTGATCGGACGCGAACGACGGGGTGAGCGCGACGGTCGAGATTGCAGCAATCGCAATCCCGGTAACTCCGAGCCCGCCGATTGCGAACGACGGACGGACCGAGCGCTGTGCGAGTGCGGGCCGCACGAGCACGGCCAGCGAGAGGACCACGATCCCGGCCTCGAAACCCGACGACAGCGCGTCGGCGAGGCTGACCGCCTCCGGTGTCCAGGCGTCGGGACCGACCGGCACTCCCCAGATGCGCGACACGGCCCACACGCCGATGACCCCGGCGTTGAGCACGACGCCCGCGGTGAGCAGCCGTCGGGTCGGCCGCAGGATGACGCCCGCCGCCCACGCCAGCTGCAACCAGGCGACGACGGCGAAGAACGCCCCATGCATCCAGCTGACGTCGAAGTGCCCGCCGCTGACGGCGAAATGGATCACGCCCGCGCCCGCGGACAATGCCGCGAGGAACCAGCGCAGGTACCTGCCGACGGTGGCCTCGTTCGTGGTCATGACGCCCCCCGGGCCCAAGAGAAGATTCACACGACGTGCAAGTAGCCACGGCAGTGTGTGCCGGTGGTCACGTCTCGTCAAGTCATACCCGGCTGGGCTGGACAGCCGCACCGTCCCGGAATAGTTCGCTAGGCTAACTAGTTGGTCGAGTTGATGACGCGATCGCCCACCACCACCGAACCCGTCGCCCCGGCGCTGCCGAGCCGCCTGCGCATGGTCGTGACGCGGCTGGCCCGCCGTCTGCGACAACAGGGCGAGGCGGCGGCGTCTCCGACCCAGCTGGCGGCGCTGGCGACGATCGAGCGCGACGGCCCTCTGACCCTCGGCGCTCTCGCCGCCATCGAGCGGGTACGGCCACCGACGATCACCGCCGCCGTCGGACGTCTCGAGGAGCAGGGCCTCGTGGACCGGCGCGCTGACGCGCGCGACCGGCGCGTCGCGCACGTCGAGATCACTTCGCAGGGTCGGCGCCTGCTCGCGCAGAGCCGCTCGCGCAAGACCGCATACCTCGAGCGGCAACTCGCCGCGCTCACCGCCGATGAGCGCGACACGCTCGAGCGGGCGGCGGCGATCCTCGAGCGCGTTCTGGAGACGGCGCAGTCGTGACGCGCCTGTGGCGCGCCACGCGGCTCACGTTCCGGT
>DATFPZ010000126.1:0-2141 GCA_035264545.1 Acidimicrobiia bacterium | reverse complement strand
ATCACGGGCGAAGCCGCCGTTCTCCGGGACGACGGAGGCGGCGACCACCAGGTCGCCACGGTCGGGCCGGGCGCCATCGTCGGAGAGCTGAGCGTCCTGCGGGGTGCGCCGCGTTCGGCCACCGTCACCGCGACCCGTCCCCTCACGGGGTACGCGGGCGACGCCGACGCGTTTGCGGCATTACTCGACGTCCCCGGTGTCGTGGAGCGGATCGCTCGCACGGCGCGACAGCGGCTCGCTGGCAACACCCGCCCCGTCGAGGTCACGCTCCGAGACGGCGCCCGGCTGCAGATTCGACCGATCCTGCCGAGCGATCGCGGAAAGCTTGCCGACACGCAGCCGGGGTTCTCCCGCGAGTCGCACTACAAGCGCTTCTTCAGTGCCCCGCCGCTGAGCGGCAAGGTCGTCCAGTACCTGGTCGACGTCGACTACGGCGATCACTTCGCGTGGGTTGCACTCGCGGCCGACGACCCCGGTGCGGCGGGCGTCGCATCCGCCCGGTACATCCGCGAGCGCGCCGCCCGCGATACCGCGGAGGTCGCGTTCGCGGTGATCGACGACTACCAGGGCCGGGGGCTCGGCACGCTCCTGCTCGGTGCGTTGGGCGTGGCGGCAGCGGAGAACGGCATTCGCCACTTCCGGGCCCGCGTCCTCGCCGAGAACGAGCCCATGCGAGCGATCCTTCGACGCGCCGGCGCTCACATGGACTTCGCCGAACCCGGCGTCCTCGAGACCGTGGTCCCCATCCCGGCCAACGGCTTTGGCCTCCCGGACCTCGCGACCGCCGACGCGCTGAGGAACGCCGCCCGCGACATCGTGGTCGCCGCCGACCTCGCGCTCGGCAGCACTCCCTGACGACGCGGTAGCGCACGCTGGTGTGTCACCTGCTGGCCGAACCGAAACTCATCGGTGCACCGAAGAGGGGCCTCGGCTGGTGACGAGCTTGCCGGCGTCTGATCGATGCCGCGAGTGTCCAAACGCTGAGTGACCCTTATGGTGTGCCGATGTCCGCACACCTTCGGTCATCGCTCGCGCGTTTCGCTGTCGCCGTGGGCGCAGTCTCTTTCGCCCTCGTCGCCCCGCCGGCGGCCCTCGCGCAAGAAGGCCCGAACGGAGGCGGTGCCCAGGTCGACCCCGAGAAGGGAACCCGGGACGGTTCGCCGCTCGAGGATCTACCGCCGCACATCCACCTCCTGAGCGAAACGGGGGTGCGGCCCGACTGGTCACCGGACGGGAAGCAGCTCGTCGTGTTGGAGGGCTCACCGCTCGGTGAGGTCGTCGTGCTCGATGCGCGATCAGGCAAGCGTCGTGTCGTCACCGACCACTTCGAACATCGGGGCTTTGCCCGGGCGTACTTCCTCCACAACGGTGACCTCCTGCTCTGCGGGCCCATCTCAGGGCCCGAGCCCTCCCCCGAGAAGCCCGAAGCCGGCCGATTCACCGGCGTGATGTCCGTCTTGCGCGCGCCGTTCGACGGCGAACCGCAGCCGCTGGGCATGCCGTGCTGGGAAGGTATGGCGCCGTCGCGACGGTCGATGCGCATCGCGTGGAACCGCTCGGACATCGACTACACCGACGACGACGTCGCCGACCGGGTCGTCAACGGCGTCTCGGAGATCTGGACGGGCGTCGTCCGATACCGCAAGGGGCGCGCATACATCAGCGATGTGGAACGAGCCGTCGAGCGGAACGCGGTCTCACCGATCGCGGTCCTCGAGGCGCAGGGCTTCCGCGGCCCGAGAGACAGGGAGCTGATCTTCACCGCATACGCGCATCAAGGTGGCGAGGTCATGGGAGTCGACCGTGCCGACGAGGACGTCCCCGACGGCAGTGCGAGGAACTATTCGAACAGCTCCGTATACGAGGAGGTCGAGGGCATCGCGCCCGACGGAGAATCGGTGCTCGTCGAGCGCGACCTGGAGAGCACTGCGGTGCCGGGGCCACTCGACATCTGGCGACTCCGTCTCGACGGTTCCGGCGAGTTCGAACGCCTGACCTTCTTCAACCGCTACCGCGGTGGCTACTACGCGTCGAACCCCTCATACGCCCCCGACGGAACGACGATCGCGTTTCAGCTCTCCTTCGACGGCCCGGTCGAGGGTGCCGGTCAAGGCATCCTGCTGTTCGACGTCGATGCGTTC
>DATFPZ010000125.1:0-2723 GCA_035264545.1 Acidimicrobiia bacterium | reverse complement strand
GTCGGGGGCGAGACCCGGAAGGCCGTCGATGCTGACAGCGTTCTTCGCTTCCCGGTACTCGACGAGGCCGTCCGGGCCGCGCCGCTGCGCGAACTGGAGCAGCTGGTCACGCTCGCCCTCGTAGCTGAGGAGCGGGACACCGTAGCCGCACGACGTGGACACCCGGTCGATCGCAACCCGGATCACCGACCGCGTCCCCGGGTAGCTGCCAAACCGTGGAAGCAACGCATCGGCCTCGGGTTCGCCGGTCGGGAGCACCTCCCCGCGCCCGTAGAGCCGCACGATATTCGGCTTGCCGTCGAAGGCGCAGAACATGATCGTGATGCGGCCGTTCTCGCGAACGTGGGCGACGGTCTCGACGCCGCTGCCGGTGAGGTCGAGGTACGCGACCGTGTTCGGGTCGAGGACCGCGAAGGTGTCCAGGCCCTTGGGCGACAGGTTCACGTGGCCGCCATCGGTCGGTGCGGTGGCAACGAAGAACACGCGCTGGGCGGCGATGAACGCGGCCAGCTCGTCGGTGATCGCGTCGAGGACCCGGCCCATTACGAGTAGCCGGCGGCGGCGGGGACGTGCCCGGTCGTGGACGACGCCGCCTGTCGGGCGTGGTAGCTCGAACGCACGAGGGGGCCCGACTCCACGTGGGAGAAGCCCAGCCCGCGCGCGTACTCGCCCAGGGCGTCGAACTCGGCGGGCGTCCACCACCGGACCACCGGGAGGTGCCGCGTCGTCGGGCGAAGGTACTGACCCAACGTGAGAATGTCGACGCCCACGTTGCGAAGGTCGGCGATCGCGCCGTGCAACTCGTCCTCGGTCTCGCCCATGCCCAGGATGATCCCCGACTTGGTCGTGAGCCCGGCGTCCTTCGCGCGCGCCAGCAGCGCGAGCGATCGGAAGTACGCCGCCGACGGTCGCGCCGCGCGCTGGATACGGGCGACCGTCTCGAGGTTGTGGTTGAGGACGTCGGGCCGGGCGCCGAAGACCGCCGCCAGCGCTTCGGGATCGCCTTTGCAATCGGGAATCAGAACCTCGACCGCGGTGCGCGGCGTACGGGCGCGCACGGCGCGGATCGAAGCCGCGAACACGCTCGCGCCCCCGTCGGGGACGTCGTCGCGCGCCACGCTGGTGATGACGGCGTGGGCAAGCCCGAGTTGGGCGACCGCGTCGGCGACGCGCTCGGGCTCGTCTCCGTCGAGCGGTTGCGGATGACGTGTGTCGACGAGGCAGAACCCGCACGCACGAGTACAACGATCGCCCAGGATCATGAACGTGGCGGTCTTGTCGGCCCAGCACTCGTAGATGTTGGGGCAGCCCGCTTCCTCGCACACCGTGTGGAGCGACAGGCCCCGCATGATCCGCTTCGTCTCGCGGTAGTTCGGCCCGAGGTCCGCCCTGACCTTCATCCATTCCGGACGCCGAAACGCAGGATCCTCCGCGGGCGCCTCGACACCAGCCTCCGCCAGCCGGCCCAGCAGGCGCACCGGCGCCTGCGCTGCGGGCTGCTCCCCGGCTCCCGAGCGCGCGTCGCGCGTGAACGCCGACAGATCGGCGGCGCGTTCGCGCCACACGACGTCCTGGCGTTCGACGTCGGCGTAGGGGAAGTGCTCGGCGAAGCGGGCGGTGACGGCGTCGACGACGAGCTGCATGTCGGGAGCGTCGCCGAGTTGCGCGGCGAGCGAGGTGACGCCCCGGTCGGCGATGCCGCACGGCACGATGTGGCCGAACATCGACAGGTCGGGATCGACGTTGAGCGCGAAGCCGTGGCGCGTCCTCCCCTGCGACACGCGGACGCCGATGGCCGCGATCTTCTCGTCGCCCACCCAGACACCCGTGTACCCGTCGTCACGGCGGGCGTCGACACCGAGGTCGCCGAGCGCCGCGATGAGCACCGCCTCGAGGCGGCGCACGTAGGCGACGACGTCCCGCTGACCTGCGCGCCACTCGGGCAGCGTCACGATCGGGTAGCCGACGAGCTGGCCGGGCCCGTGGTACGTGACGTCGCCGCCCCGGTCGGCGCGAACGAGATCGGCGCCGACCGACGCCGGCGGCACGAGCACGTGGGCGGGATCGGCCGACTTGCCGAGCGTGTACACGTGCGGGTGCTCGAGCAGGAGCAGGTAGTCGTCGGCGGCGCGCTCGAGCAGGGCCCGCTGGAGCTCGTCGGCCTCCGCGTACGGGACCCGCCCGAGCCAGCGGACACGCAGCGTGTTCACGCGAGCTCGGCCTCCCAATCCCGCCCCTGGATCTCGTCCTTCATGGCCTGGAGGAACGCGGCGGCGTACGCGCCGTCGAAGGCGCGGTGGTCCCACGTGAGCGCCAGGATGCCGACGCGGCGGATGGCGAGCGAGTCCTCGCCGTCGGGGTCGGTCACGACCCAGGGCCGCTTGCGGATGCCGTCGGTGGAGAGGATCGCGACCTGGGGCTGGTTGATGATCGGGAGCGTCATGTAGGTGCCCCACGGGCCCGGGTTCGTGATCGTGAATGTGCCGCCCGCGATCTCGTCCGGCATGAGCTGCTTGCTGCGGGCACGCCGCGCGAGATCGTTGATCTCGCGGGCGATGAGCCGCAGGCGCTTGCCGTCGGCGTTGCGGATCACCGGCGCGATCAGTCCCTTGAAGTCGAGGTCGACGGCGATGCCGACGTGGACGTCGTGGTGGACGATCAGATTCTCGCCGTCGACGCTGGCGTTGATATTGGGGTACTCGTCGACCGTGTCGCAGAACGCG
>DATFPZ010000124.1:0-8387 GCA_035264545.1 Acidimicrobiia bacterium | reverse complement strand
CCGCGGCGGCGTGGCGGGCGAACACGCCCAGCAGCGGTTCGTTGGCGAAGTCGCCGTCACGCCGGCGCATCGCGCAGATGAATCCGAGGTTGCGGCCTTCCAGCGCGATCGGCTCCGCGAGCACCGCCTTGACCCCTCGCTTGCGGAGCTCCCGGCTGTCGGCGTCGACGCGGTCCGACAGCGTCAGGCGCAGGGGAGCGTGATCGGTCTGCACCAGCAGGGCCGCGACGGCACGCTGGATCACGGTCGCGTCGCGTGCCGAGATGCCGACGGTGGAGATCGTCTGCGGTGCCGGGGCGTCGACCGTCGATGCGACGAGCACCGCATCCGCGCCGAGCACGTGACACGCGGATGTCGCGATTCCCGCGGTGTCCCACCGCGGCTGGTGACTCGATGATGTGGGAGCCGCCCGCGTAGCGCACCCTCCTCCAGGTGCAACCGAGTGGCATGAGTCTAGACCTGTCCGGCAGGATCGTGCTCCTTATCTCGGCTACGCGCCGCGGTTCGCGGCGACGGGCCGTTCGCGACACCAGGCACCGGCCGCCCCCTCCTTGCGCAACGCGAACTTCTGTACGCGTTGCGTGGCGGTCTTCGGGAGCGCGTCGGCCAGCCGTACGTAGGAGGGCACCATGAACTTCGCCATGCGCTGCTCGCAGTAGTCGACCAGCTCGCCCGGATCGAGCGGGGTCCCGGGGCGAGGCACGACCACGATCAGGACGTCCTCCTCGCCGAGGTCGGACGGAACGCCGACGGCCGCGCTCTCGGCCACGTCGGGGTGCGAGTTGACGATCCGCTCGACGTCGTAGGAGGAGATGTTCTCTCCGCGCCGCCGGATCACGTCCTTGATGCGGTCGAGGAACACGAACGTGCCGTCGGGCTCGCGACGGCCGCGGTCGCCCGTGCGGAACCACTCGCCGTCCATCGCCGCCGCCGTTGCCTCCGGGTTCTTGTAGTAGCCCTGGAAGAGCGTGTTCGGACGCCGGCTACGAACGACGATCTCGCCCGGCTCGCCATCGGCGGCACGGTCGCCGTCGCGCGAGCGCACCGCGACGTCGGCCCAGCTCACCGGCGTCCCGAGCTTGCCGACCTGGGCCGCTCCCGGCCGGCTCCCGACGCAGAAGGTCGCCGTCTCGGTCAGCCCATAGATCTCCTGTATCTCGAGCCCGAAGCGCTTCTCGAACTCCGGCCAGAGGTTCGCCGGCGCTGCGCCGCCCACCGTCAGCCGGACCGGATTGTCAGCATCATCGGGTCGCACCGGCTGCTTGAAGATCATGGTCAGCATCGCGCCGATGTAGTTGAAGACCGTCGCGTCGTGTGCCCGCAGATCGTCGAAGAACCGCGACGCCGAAAAGCGTGGCGCGAGCACCATCGGGCGCCCGGAGATGATCGACCCCATCGTCGTCAGCATCTGGGCGTTGACGTGGAACAGCGGCAGGCTCGTGTACAGCACGTCGTCGTCCCGCGCCTCGACGTAGTTGTGAGTGAATTCGTAGCCGGCGACCGCGAACGCGTTGTGGCAGTTCATCACGCCCTTCGGCGGACCTGTCGTCCCCGACGTGTAGAGGACGCTCGCGAGATCGCCCGGTGAGAGAACGGCTCGTCGCGCGGCGGGATGCTCGCTGCGATAGACCTGTTCCCATTCCTGCCATGCGCCATCGGCCGTGCCACGCACCAACCGGTGCCGCGGCCCGTCGCCCGCGGCGAGCGCGGCGTCCACCTCGGTCGTCAGCGGGGCGTCGGCCACGAGTACGTCCGCCTCGCTGTGCTCAAGCACATAACGGAGCCCGTCCCCTTTGAGCCCCGTGTTCACGGGCACGAGCGCCGCGCCGAGCAAGGCGCTCCCGAACCAGACGTCCAGGAACTCCAGGCAGTTCGGCAGCAGGACGGCGACCTTCGACCCCGGCCCCGCGCCCAGGGCCGCGAGCGCGGCGGCGGCGCGCTCGGCCCTGCCGACGAAGGCGCCATAGCTCACGTGCTCGTCCACGAAGCTCACGAACCGCGCATCGGGCGTCATCTCCGCGCGCGCGTCCAGCGCGGCGGCGATCGTTGTTTCCTCGCCTTGTGAGATCACGTACCGCATCGCGCTACATCTCGATCCCGCCGTTGACTCCCCACACCTGGCCGGTGATGTACGCCGACTCGTCGGCGCAGAGGAAGTGGACCACTCGCGCGATCTCCTCCGGTCGCGCCAGACGCTTCACCGGAATCGACTGGGCGACTGCAGCGAGGATCTTCTCCGGCACCGACGCGACCATGTCGGTCGTGGTGTAGCCCGGAGCGACGCAGTTGACCGTGAGTCCCACACCCTCCGGATCAAGGCGTCCGGCACGGTGCAGGGTGCTGGCCGCCTCGAGCGCCATCGTCTTTGTCAGGCCGAACATGCCCGACTTCGACGCGGCGTAGTTCGCCTGGCCGATGTTGCCGATCTGGCCGGCGAGCGATGAGATGTTCACGATCCTCCCGCTTCCGCGCTCGAGCATGTGTCCCAGCGCGGCCTGCGAGCAGAAGAATGCCCCGGACAGGTTCACGGAGAGCACCGTGTGCCAGTCGCTGGCCGTCATCTTCATCACTGTCTTGTCCGCCGTCACCCCCGCGTTGTTGACGACGATGTCGAGGCGTCCGTGTCGTTCGATGACTTCGTTGACGGTGCGCCGGCAATCGTATGCGGAGCCGATGTTGCCCTGATGGATCGACGCGTCCGACGTGACGGCCGCGAGCTCGTCGCGGAACGCCTCGGCGTTCTCATGGGACCGGCTGTAGCCCGCCGCGACAATCGCGCCGCGGGCGGCGAGCCCCCGGCTGATCGCGGCTCCGATCCCGCGTGTCCCGCCGGTGACGAACGCGACGCGACCGCGCAGATCGGAATCACCGGCGCGATTCGCGACCGCTTGGGTTTCATGTATGGCGCTCATTGCTTTTGCAACCTCCTCGGATTCAGGTGAGTGGGAATCGCGGCGCCTTCGAGAGGCGCCGGACTCAGTTCATATGCCGAGCGGCTAGGCCGCCTGGCCGGTGACGCGAGCGAGCAGCCCGGCGGCGTCGTCCGGGACGCTGTCTCCGCGCCACGCGACGTGGCCGTCGGGACGCACGAGCACCAAGTCGCGCTCGTAGATCGCTCTCGCGTTGGCGTCGTCGGTCAGGCTCAGGCGCCGGAACGGGATCCCGATCCGGCCGGCCTCGGACTCGAGTCGGTCGCCCCCACCGCTGAAGTCCACGAGCGTGAAGCCGGATCGGAACGAGTCCAGCGGGGAGCCTCCCGAAGCGAGGCTGACGTGCGGCGCCCGCGAGCCGGGCCAGGTGGTGGGGCGGTACTCGTTCCACGGCTGCTCCGGCGCCTC
Organism: Acidimicrobiia bacterium; assembly: GCA_035264545.1. Lineage (GTDB taxonomy): Bacteria > Actinomycetota > Acidimicrobiia > IMCC26256 > JACDBD01 > JALZAA01. The sequence goes on along the minus strand of DATFPZ010000124.1, from coordinate 5,049 downwards.
GCCGTCCTCGGAGGGGATGATCGGCGACTCGTCGTAGCGGTACCCGAGCTCGATCCCCCAGCTCTCGTTCTCGCCGCGCTCGCGCTCGTAGTGCTCGGCCAGCCGTGCGCGGCACGCGGCGCCTTCGGGCGTATCGGCGTCCAGGAGCGACCCATCCGCCAGCCCCTGCGCTTGCAGGTGAACCTGAAGGTGCCGGAAGGACCACTCGCGATTGCTCACGGCAATCGGCTGACGCTCGACCTCATAGCTGTCGAGCAGCCTCCGGCCACCCCATCCCTGCGTCACCGCGGCGAGCTTCCAGCCGATGTCGACGGCGTCGGCGATTCCGCTGTTCATGCCGTAGCCGCCGGTGGGAATGACCTGGTGGGCGGCGTCACCCGCGAGGAAGACCCGGCCATCGCGATAGCGGTCGGCGACGAGGACATTGGGTCGCCAGATGCTCGTCTCCATCAGAGCGTCGACCTCGACGGGGCGGCCGAGGGTGTCGTGCAGGCTGCGCATGGGGTCGAGGTCGCCGAGCCGCGCCGTGTCGTCGAACAGTTGCTGGTGCACGGTCCACGTGTCGACCTCGTCTTGGGCGATGATCGCTGCAAAGCCGCGGCCGAGGAAGAAGACGTGCCAGAACTGCCCGTGTGCACGAAGCGCCCTCATGTCGGTCGAGCGGAAATGGACCTGGAACAGCGTCGCGACTCCTCGGTCACCGGACTCGCTGATGCCGAGCGCCTGGCGAACCGCGGAATTTGCGCCGTCGCAGCCGACCACGTACGAGGAGCGGATGGTGCGCTTCTCATCGCCTTCGCGCGAGACGATCGTCGTGATGACGCCGTCCGGATCCTGCGCGACGTCGGTGACCTCGAACGGGCGGATGACCTCGATGGATTCGCTCTCGAGACAGCGAAGCATCAGCAGCGCCTCCATCTCGACCTGCATCACGCGCTGCCAGGGCTCCTGCGGCTGCGTGCCCTCGAACCCGCGCTCGGCGATGGTCGCTCGCATCCCGTCCACGCTCGGCAGGGACCAGCGGCCGATCTCGTGCCCGGCCAGCGACGCCGCGAAGATGACATCGAAGGAGTAAGTCGGTCCCACGCCGGCGGCCCGGATGTCCGGGGCGAGGCCGAGCCGGTGGAACAGCTCCATGCTCCGGATGTTCGTCAGGTCCATCTTCGGGAACGTCGTCGTCTGGGGGTTGCGGTCCACGAGCGTGGATCGGACGCCGTGCGAGGCGAGCTCGAGCGCGAGCGTCATCCCGACGGGTCCGGCGCCCGAGATCAGGACGGGCGTATGCGTCTGCGTGGTCACAGCGGCAGCCGGATGTCGGGCGGAACGCTCGGCGGGTACTCGCCGCCGTAGGCGCGGTCGTGCACCTCGGTCGGCGAGAGCCCTTCGCGGCGAGCTTCGACGAGCTTCTCCGGGTCGACGAACTCGCCGATCGGGTTGGCGACGAATCGCTCATCCGTGCGGAGGAACTCGGTGGACTTCGCCCAGTCGCCGTAGTTGTCCGCCTGCAGCTCCACCATGTTCCCGTCGGGGTCGACGTAATAGAACGACATCGTCAGGCCATGGTCGAGGCAGGCGCTCGGCACGATGCCCTCGTTCCTCAGGCGCAGGAAGCTCGCGAGCAGCGCATCCAGCGAGTCGTACTCGAACGCCGAGTGGTGCATCCCGGTGTGGACGATCTTGTCGTCGTCATCCGCGAGGCCCGGCAGTCCCGTGAGGGCGATGCGGTGATTCGCGTCGTCGTTCGTCAGGAACGCGATCACGTCGGCCTGGAAGTTCGGCCGCGCGCCGATGACGATCCCGTACCAGTCGATCATCTCCTGCAGGCGCGTGGTCTTGAGATTGACGTGATGCATCGTCGGGCGAACGATTTGTGTCGCGTCGGCCGCGAATGGCACGGCGCTCGCGACGGCGGTGGCGTCCGGCATGGGTCTCTCCTCGTGACGTTCTCGTGGTTCTGTAGCGCCACTGCGGTCGCCTCATCCAGGGCGACCGGCGGTGCAGCGCGGACAACGTCGCATCGATCACGGCCGCGGGCGACTGGCGAAAGAGCCAGTCTCGCTGCTCGTGGCAGCGCACCAGTGCGCGAGGACTGGCGTCTCCGACAGTCGGCCGTGCGCCGTTGGAGCCCTAGCGTGACGGCACTATGACGAGCCAGGGTTCGACCCCGAATGCGCGCCGGCGGCGCATGAATCTTGCGGATAGCGACGCGACCGGGACCGCGCCACTCGTCGGCGACGACCAGGACAGCGTCGGCGCGCGGGCCGCGGCGGCACTCGACGGCGGTGAGGACGTCGGCGAATTCCGGCCCCGCGCCTTGCTCGGGCCGCTTGCGAGCGCGATCGCTCGAAGTGGCCGCGTCACACGCGAGAGTGCAGGGCTCGGTGTCGAGCTCGCGAAGGTGGCCATCGGGCGCTCGACGGTCGAGCCGGCGCGCGGTGACTGGCGGTTCAAGGACCCGGCCTGGCGGGAGAACCCGGCCTACCGCCGCCTCGGCCAGACCTATCTCGCCGCCTCGGGGACTCTTGAGCGCATCGTCGATTCAGAGGAGCTGGACTGGAAGACCGCCGAGCGAGCCGAGCTGGCGACAAGCATCCTTACGAGCGCTCTCTCGCCGACGAACACGGTGGCGGGGAACCCCGCGGCGCTCAAACGCGCCTTCGAGACCGGTGGGGCGAGCCTCGTAAGAGGGACGCGATCATTCGTGCGCGACCTGCGCCACAACCACGGGATGCCGCAGCAGGCGGACACCGGCCGGTTCACCGTGGGTGAGAACCTGGCGGCGACATCCGGAGCCGTCGTGTATCGCGATGACGTGTGCGAAGTCATCCACTACCGACCGTCGACCCCGGAGGTCCGGGCCCGCCCGATCCTGCTCATCCCACCGCAGATCGGCCGCTACTACTTCATGGACCTGGCGCCCGGGCGCAGCTTCGTCGAGTACGCGCTCTCGCGAGGCCTTCAGTTCTTCCTGTTGAGCTGGCGCAACCCGACGGCGGAGCAGGGCGACTGGAACCTCGACACGTACGCGGCCGCCTGCCTACGCGCGATCGACGCCGTGACCGAGATCACCGGGAGCGACGACCTCAACACGATCGGCCTGTGCGCCGGCGGCATTCTGCTGTCCACCGTTCTGAGCGCGATGGCGTCCGAATCGGACGAACGGGTCAACGCTGCTTCGTTCGGCGTCACGCTCCTGGACTTCAGCGTCCCGACGACGGTCGGGATGTTCCTGTCGCCGCGGCTGCTCCGAGCGGCTCGCCGGCGCTCCACCAGCAGGGGCGTCCTCGATGGCGATGCGCTCGGGCGCGTGTTCTCCTGGCTGAGACCTAACGAGCTCGTCTGGAATTACTGGGTCAACAACTACCTGATGGGCAACGACCCGCCGGCCTTCGACATTCTCGCCTGGAACAGTCACACGACCCGGCTCCCGGGTGCGCTGCACGCGCAGCTGCTGGACATCTTCGAGCACAACCTGCTCTGCACGCCGGGTGCGCTGACGGTCCTCGATCACCCGGTGGACCTCGGGTCGATCCAGTGCGACACCTATGTGACCGGTGCGCTGACCGACCACCTGACGCCGTGGAAGGGCTGCTACCGCACGACCCAGCTCGTCGGCGGCGACAGCACCTTCGTGCTGAGCAGCTCCGGCCATATCGCGAGCCTCGTCAACCCCCCGGGCAATCCGAAGTCGAAGATGTTCGTCGGGCCGCGCATCGAGGCGGATCCCGACGCATGGCTCGCAGCGGCCGGCGAGCGCACCGGCAGCTGGTGGGAACACTGGGCCGACTGGATGATCGAGCGCTCGGGTGCGCTGAAGCCGGCGCCCGCAAAGCTCGGCAGCCGCAAGCACAAGGCGGGGGAACCGGCGCCCGGGAGCTACGTCCATTCCGCGTGACGACTGGCCGACGGAACCCACGTTCACTCGGGTGGAAGGGCTCGAGCTACGCGTGGACGTCGCGGGCGACCGCGCGCACGCTCGGCCGCTGCTCCTGATCGGCGGGATCGGCGCGAACATCGAGATGTGGCGACCGCTGCGTGCACATCTGGGCGGCCTGCCCACGCTGGCCTACGACGCTCCGGGCACGGGCCGGTCGCAGACCCCGATGGTGCCGCTGCGGATGCACGGACTCGCGCGCGTGGCGCTGAGGCTGCTCGACACCCTGGGGATCGGCGACGCCGACGTGCTCGGCTACTCGTTCGGCGGTGCGGTGGCCCAGCAACTCGCCCGCGACGCTCCACAGCGCGTGCGACGCCTGATCCTCGCGGCCACGCACGCGGGCATGGTCAGCCTTCCCGGGCGCCCGCAAGCCCTGATGCACATGCTCACGCCGCTGCGCTACCACTCCGTCACGCATCTGCGCCGCGCGCTGCCCGCGATCGCGGGCGGACGCACCGCGCGCGACCCGGCGCTGCTCGCCCAGCACGCCCGTGACCGTCTGCTCGCGCCGCCGTCATTCTGGGGCTACCAGTCCCAGCTGTTCGCGATGACGGGATGGACGAGCGCGCCGTGGCTCCGGCAGCTGAACCAGCAGACGCTCGTGCTGGCCGGGGACGACGACCCCCTGATCCCGCTCGTCAACGCTCGCTTCCTTGCCCGGCGGATCCCCCGCGCCCGACTTCACGTCGTGCCCGGAGGCGGCCACCTGTTCCTGATCGACCAGCCCGGCGACGTCGTCCGAGTCGTCCGGCATTTCCTGTCAGAGCCCGACTGAAGGGTGCCTACCCAATGACCAACGGAGCTGGTGTTCCCGACAACCTCGCGCTCGCGCGCCGTCACGGCCTCGCCGATCTCCTGCGACGCTCGGCGTTGCGCACCCCGGACAAGACGGCGCTCGTCTACGGCGAGCTGCGGCAGAGCTACGCCGAGCTGCACGAGACGGTGAGCCGGGGCGCGAACGCGCTGGCCGAGCGAGGGATCCGACGCGGAGATCGCGTCGCCTTGCACTCGCACAACTCGCACCAGTTTGTCGTCGCGTGCCTGGCGCTCGCCCGCCTCGGCGCGATCGTGGTGCCTGTCAACTTCATGCTCGGACCCGAGGAGGTCGCCTT
>DATFPZ010000123.1:0-3424 GCA_035264545.1 Acidimicrobiia bacterium | reverse complement strand
ATCGCGCGGGCAATGTCGTCAGCGGTTCCCAGCCGCCCGAGGGCAGCTCGCTCCGCCACCAGCTCGCGGTAACCGGGCAGCTGATCGGTGGCCGCGAACATCGGCGTGTCGGTGCAGCCAGGTGCGATCGCGTTGACGCGGATGCCGTGGTGGCCGAGCTCGCCGGCCGCGACGCGCACGAGCTGGTGGACGGCGGCCTTGGACGTCGAGTAGTTGACGATGCCTCGGTCACTCACGATTCCCGACACGGACCCGGTCGCGACGATGGCGCCGGGCTGGCCCGCCGCCACCATGGCGCGCGCCGCCTCACGCAGGCACAGGAACACACCCCGGATGTTCACCCGCTGGACGCGGTCCCACTCCTCTGCGCTCATCTGCAGAATCGGCGACATCCCGCCGACCCCGGCCGCGAGCACGGCCACGCGGGGCGGACCCAGGTCGTCGACCACCTGCTGCACCGCGGCGACGACTTCGTCCTCGTCGCCCACGTCGCACTTCACGGCGAGATCGCCGTGCTCCTCCTGCGCCTGCAGGTCGAGCACGGCGACTCGAGCGCCCCGGTCACGCAGTCGCGCGCCGGTCGCGGCGCCGATGCCGCTCGCGCCGCCGGTCACGAGGGCGACAGCTCCGTCGAGGTCCATGGGCGTCACGGTAACGTCCCGCCGTGCCGGCTGACAGCGACGTCAGGGTGTGGTTCGGGTTATTCCTCCCGCAGCTGCGCATGTCGTTCGACACGATTCTCGAACGGACGCTGGCGGCCGAAGCGGCGGGGTTCGACTCGGTGTGGCTCATGGACCACCTCGCCGCCCCCGCCGCGCCCGAATGGGACACGCTCGAGGGCTGGACGCTCGCCGCCGCGCTCGCCGCCCGCACGAGCCGGATCCGACTCGGCCACCTCGTGACGTGCGATCCGTTCCGCCACCCGGCGGTACTGGCGAAGATGGCGGCCACGCTCGACGTGCTCAGCGGAGGCCGGCTCGAGCTCGGCCTGGGCTGGGGCTCCGTCGATGCCGAGTTGCGCACCTTCGGGATCGACGCCGGACCGGCTCCGGAGCGCGCCGCCCGGTTGCGCGAGACGCTCGAGATCCTGCCCCGCATGTTCGCGGGGGAGCCGTTCGACTACTCGGGCGCGCAGTACCGGCTGGCCGGCGCCGTCGGGAGGCCTGTACCGGTGCAGCCGCGCATCCCGGTGCACATCGGGGGAGCAGGCCCGAAGCTGACGATGCCGCTCGTACGCGACTTCGCCGACTGGTGGAACTGCCCGTCCTACGCGGCCGACCGGCTGGAGGAGGTGCGCCCGCTGGCCGGGGACGCGCGTGTCTCGGTGCAGCACCCCGTCGGCCTGGCCGCGGGCGACGCCAACCGCGCCGAGGTGAGCGCACTGACGCAACGCCGCTTCGGCAGCTGGGGTGGCATCGTGACCGGAGCCGCTGAAGAGGTCGCCGGCGCGCTCGTCGCCGACGTCGACTTCGGCGCACGCGGTTTCGTGCTCCAGTTCCACGACTTCGGAACCACAGAGACCCTCGAGCGGTTCATGGGCGAGGTGGCGCCGGCGGTGCGCGCCGCGGCCGCTGGGTAGCCTCCGCGCGTGGCCTCGATCTTCACGAAGATCATCGATGGAGAGATCCCAGGCGTCTTCGTGTGGCGAGACCCGCAATGCGTCGCGATCCTGTCGATCGCGCCGATGAACCCCGGCCACACGCTCGTCGTGCCCCGCCGCGAGGTCGACCACTGGATCGATCTCGATCCTGTCCTGGCGCGTCACCTGTTCACGGTGGCGCAGACGATCGGCAAGGCCCAGGAGCAGGCGTTCCACCCGCGCCGCGTCGGCGTGATGATCGTGGGCGACGAGGTGCCGCACACCCATATCCACGTCGTGCCGATCAACTCCGCCGGCGAGCTGTCGTTCGCGCACGCCGACCACAACCCGCCCGAAGGCTCGCTGGACGCCGCGGCCGAGAAGATCCGCGCCGCCCTGCGCGACCTCGACGCCGAGGACGTGGCCGAGTGATCTAACCCGGCGCCGCCTCCGCCAGTTCGGCGAGCAGGTGCACCTGGCTGGCGATGAGCTTGCGCCAGTCGTCGAGGTGGAGGCTCTCGTCTTCGCCGTGGATGCGGCTGCTGGGGTCGGAGGGGCCGAGCAGGAGCGCGGGGATGCCGCCGAACGCGGCCGCGAACGGCTCGGCGAACGGGATCGAGCCACCCACGCCCATGGAGACGGGGTCGGTGCCGAACCCGGCGCGCAGCGCGCGCTCGCAGGCGTCGAACGCCCAGCCCCTCGGCTCGCTCAGCCATCCGGCCGCCCCCCACACGGGCGTGGTCTCGAGCTCGAGGCCCCACGGAACGCGCGCCGCGATGTGCTCGTGCAGTAGCCGATGCGCGCGCTCGGGGTCCTGGCCAGGCGCGAGCCGGACGTTCAGGCGGGCCGTCGCCCGGGCCACGATCTGGGGTGACGACCCGGCGATCGGGTGTGAGTCCCAGCCGATCACCGCGATCGACGGCCGGCGCCACAAGCGTTCGAAGACGCTCACGTTCGGGTCCCCCGCCAGCTCGACGCCGGGTCGCACGCCCCACGCCTTCCGCAACGCCTCGGAGTCGTCGGGCAGCTGCTCGATGCGCGCCCGCTCGCTGTCGGTCAGCGGCGTGGCGTCGTCGTCGAACCCCTCGATGGCCAGGTCGCCGTGCTCGTCGACCAGCGACGCCACCACCTTCGCCAGCGCGATCGCGGGGTCGGGCACGGCGCCGCCGGCCATGCCGCTGTGCACCGGCCCTTCCAGCGCGCGCAGCGTCACATCGACACCTGCGATGCCCCGCAGCGAGTACGTGATCCCCGGGACGCCCACCTTCCAATTGCTGGCGTCGGCGAGGACGAGCACGTCGGCCGCCAGCTCATCGAGATGCTTCGTGAGGAACGCCTCGAGGCGCGGTGAGCCGATCTCCTCCTCCCCTTCGACGAGCACCCGGACATTGCACGGCAACTCGCCCATCGTGCGCAGCCACGCCGCGACCGTCGCCGCGTGCGCGACGGCGCCGGCCTTGTCGTCGGCCGTGCCCCGGCCGAACAGGCGACCGCCGCGCTCCCTGGGCTCGAAGGGGTGCGACGTCCAGTTCTCGACGATGCCCGGCGGTTGCACGTCGTGGTGCGCGTAGAGCAGCACGGTCGGCGCGCCCTCCCGGTGTACCCACTCACCCAGCACGTACGGCGGCGACCCGTCGACGTCACGCTGACGAACCTGCTCGAGGCCGGCCACTTCGAGCGCGGCCGAGACCGCGTCGGCACTGCGCTCGACGTCGACGACGTGCGCGGGGTCGCCGCTCACGCTCGGGATGCGCACCAGCTCGCCGAGCGTCGCGAGCCACTCCTGGTATTGAACGTCGACTGCCTGCACGACGGCTTCGACGTCGTACGGAACGCTCGGATCGA
>DATFPZ010000122.1:0-6281 GCA_035264545.1 Acidimicrobiia bacterium | reverse complement strand
GTCGCCACCGTCCAGACGATCGTGTGCAAGCGGCGGACCGGGATGCCGAGCGTCGCCGCCCGGTCGGCGCGTTCGGCGCTGCCTCGCACCGCCACGCCGATGTTGCTCAGCCGGAGCCACGCTGCCAACGCGATGAAGGCGATCGGGATCGTCACCATCGCGATCACGTCGTTGCCGTTGAAGATGGTGCTGCCCACCTGGAACTTGACCGCGAACGGCGGGTCGAGCCGGTTGGTCTGGAAGTCCTGGCCGAACGCTTCGGCGAGGAACAGGCCGGCGCCGATGAGGACCTGGGACAGCCCGATCGTGGCGACGGTGAGGATCAGCCGAGGGGCTCGGAAGAAACGGCGGATGATCAGGGTCTCGACGGCCACTCCCAGCACGATTGCGGCGACGAGCCCGGTGGTGAACGCGAGGAAGTAGTTGACGCTCAGCGTGATCACCATGAGCGTCCCGAGCGTCGCCGGCACCTGCCCGAGGTCGCCCTGGGCGAAGTTGATGATGCGGTTCGCCCGGTAGATCAACGCGACGCCGAGAGCGATGAGCGCGATGCGGCCGCCGCCGAGCGCGCCGTCGAGGATCACGCCGTTCGGGGCCGGGAACGGCCAGATGCGCACCGCGACGATGAAGGCCGCCACCGGGAGGACGTACGCCAGCACGCGCCCGAGCCACTCGAAGTCCGCGAGGCGCGTGCGGACGGGCAACGACGCGTCTGTCGTGTCGGGCATGCCGAGCACCACCCCCCTCTGTGCGCTGGCCTGCAAACGTTACGTTTTGGCGACCGGACGCGTGCCGCGCCCGATCGGTCTCACCCGCTGCCCGGTGTCGCTCCGATGAAGTCGACGACTACGCGAGCGATTTGCTCGCCACGGTCTTCTTGCAGGAAGTGTCCGGCGCCCTCGATGGTCGTGTGCGGACGACCGGTCGTGCCCGGGATGTCGCTCTGGAAGACCCGGTCGCCGCCGCCGGTGATCGGGTCCGAGTCGCTGAAGGCGGTCAGGAAAGGCTTGTCCCAGCGGTGCAGGGCCTCCCACGCGCGCCGGTTCGCCTCCGACGCGGGGTCGTCGGGGCGGGTGGGCACGAGCATCGGGAACTGCCGGGCGCCTTCCTTGTAGGTCTCGTCTGGGAACGGCGCGTCGTAGGCGGCCAGCACGTCGGGCATGAGTTCGGTGGTGCATCCGCCGTTCACGATCCTGCCCACCGGGAACGTCTCGGTCTCCTGCGAGAACTTCTGCCAGGCGAGGAAGGCGTCGCCGGGATGACGGTCGCCGGTCGGGAGGAACGTGTTGGCGGCGACGATGCGCGCGAACCGGTTCTCCTCCTCGGCGGCCAGCCGGAGGCCGATGAGGCCGCCCCAGTCCTGGCCGAACAACGTGATCCTCGAAAGCTCGAGCTGTTCGACGAGCGCGCGCATCCAGTCGACATGGCGCGCGTACGTGTAATCGGTGCGCTTGGACGGCTTGTCGGAGCGTCCGAAGCCGACGAGGTCCGGCGCCACCACCCGCAGCCCAGCCGCGGTGATGACCGGGACCATCTTCCGGTACAGGAAGCTCCAGGACGGCTCGCCGTGCAGGAGGAGCACGGGATCGGCGTCAGGCGCGCCTTCGTCGACGTAGTGGACGCGCAGCGTGCCGCCCTCGCCGTCGGCGACGTCGAGGTAGTGGGGCGCGAACGGAAAGTCGGGGAGTGAGGCGAAGCGCTCGTCGGGTGTGCGCAGCGCTTCCATCACGCGTCGCGCAGGAAGGCTCGCAGCATGCCGGCGACCGTGTTGCGGGCCGCCTCCGCCGACAGGTCGTGCTGGAGGCGGAGCGCCTCCCAGGTCGACGCGTTCGAGACCACCTCGAGCTCGACCAGCAGGCGCTCCCGGTCGGCGTCGACGCGCCGCCCGAGCTCCGGCGCGAAGACGACCTCGATCTCGGCGCGAGAGAGCTTGCGCGCCAGGGAGAGCACCTCGGCCAGGGCGGGCGAGAACGGCTCCTGGAGGACCGCCGCCCGGCGCACGTTCGCCGACGCCTCGTGGATGCGCTCTCGTTGCCTGACGAAGGCGTCGAGCCGGGTCTCGAGCGGCCCGTCGCCCGGGATGGTTTCCACGAGGTCGCGCACACGCTCGAAATGGTTGTGTGCGGCCGCGGTGAACAGATCCTCGAGGTCGTCGAAATGGACGTACACCGACCGCAGCGAGACGCCGGCTCGCTCGGCGACTTGTCGTGCCGTGGGCCGGAAGTTCCCGTCGTCGAGCAACGACAGCAGGGCTTCGACGACGGCGTCGCGTGTGCGCGCCGCGCGCGCCGAGCGCCCGTCGGTGAGACTCGTCGCCGCCACGATCGTGCACGATATTGTTCTTTCACTAGGTGTGCAATAGGTGCCAAACGGCACATGGGAGGGCTCGGTGGCGCAGGGGACGTGGGAGCCGGCGTTCGACGAGGTGGTCGCGATCCTCGACGCCCAGGTCGCCGAGACGGCGAGCGGCGGCGCGGTGTGCGTGTACCACCGCGGCCGGGCCGTGGTCGACGCATGGAGCGGCGTCGCCGATCGGGCCGGGACCCTGTGGCGGTCGGACAGCTTGGCGGTGTCGTACTCGACGACCAAGGGGGTGACGTCGACCGCTCTGCACGTCTGCGTGGACCGGAACCTCGTCGACTACGACGACCGTGTCGCCGACCACTGGCCCGAGTTCGCGCAGCACGGGAAGGACGCGATCACGGTCCGTCAGGTGCTCTGCCACGAAGCGGGCCTGTACGACGTGTCGTCGTTCCTCGAGCGTCCCGAGCAGATCCTCGACTGGGACGTGATGGTGACCGGCATCGAAGGGATGACGCCCGCATTCGAGCCCGGGACGAAGAACGGCTACCACGCGGTGACGTTCGGCTTCATCGTGGGCGAGATCGTCCGGCGCGTGTCCGGCCTCGGAATCACCGACTTCGTGCGCACGCAGATTGCCGAACCGCTCGCCCTCGACGGCTGCTACGTGGGCCTGCCACGTTCGGAGCGCGGACGACTCGTGGAGACGATTACGTCCCCTGACGCCGGTCAGCTGACGCGCGACCCGGCCGCGATGGTGCGCATCGCCGAACAGCTCGGGCTCACCATTCGGCCGGATCTGATCGCGGCGGCGTTGCCGCCGGCGATCCTGACCGGGCGAGGCGACGAGTGGGTCGAGCAGCCGATGCCATCGGGCAACGGATGCTTCACGGCCCGATCCCTCGCGTGCATGTACGCGTACCTCGCCGGCGGCGGCGAGCTCGACGGTGTGCAGCTCGTGTCGGACAAGACCGTCGCCCGCGCCATCGAGCCGCAGAACGACCGACCCGACCTCATCCTCGGGTTCCCGATGCAGTGGCGCCTCGGCTACCACGGCGTGCTCACGTCCGCCGCTGTCTTGCCGCGTGGGTTCGGTCACAACGGGTACGGCGGGTCGGGCGCGTGGGGCGATCCCGACCGCGAGCTCGCCGTCGCGTACATACTGAACGCGCTCGGCAACGCGATCGCGGGCGACACGCGCTTCATGGACATCGGCGGCGCCGCCGTCCGCGCCGTCGGAGGTTGACTCTCGAAGGCAGGTGACCGGCGTCACCTCGCCGTCGCCTCAGAACGGCGGCATGATGCATCGATGGCGTCCTACCTGACGCTCCAGGCCCCTCCCGGCACGGTCATCCGAGTGACCGCGCGTTCCGGCCGCGTGAAGGTGACGGGGGAGGAGCGCGGCGACGTCGTCGTCACCGGCGCGCGGGACGCCAAGGTGAAGGACGACAGCGAGATCGAGGTGAAAGCCAAGTCCGGGTCGGTCGAAGTCCGCTGCCCCGAGGGCAGCGACGTGATCGTCGGCGCCAACTCGGGCCGCGTCGAGCTGCGCGGCCGGCTCGGGTACGCCCGCGTGACGGTCGGGAGCGGAAGCGTCCTCGTCGACTACGTGGAGCGGCTCGACGCGCGTACTGGGTCCGGCTCGTTCGAAGTGACGGAGTGCGCGGGCGAGTGTCGCCTCAAGACTGGCAGCGGTGGCATCAAGCTCGGGCAATCCGGCGAAGCCGACCTCGCGAGCGGTTCGGGCGCGGTGGAAGCCGAGCTGGTCGAGGGCGCCAAGGTGAAGGCGGGCAGTGGCAAGGTCGATGTCGGCCTCGCCGGTCCCGGGCGTCTCGATATCAAGGCGTTGTCCGGTTCGGTCACGGTGAGGGTGCCCCGGGGGTCCCGGCCGGCGACGCGGCTGAAAGCGCTGAGTGGGGACGTGCAATGCGAGTGCCCCGCCGGGGGTGACGGCGAGATCAAGGTGAAGACACTCAGCGGGAACATCCAGGTCGTCGAGCGGTGAGCGAACCGCCCGCGGGCGCGGTGGTCTTCACGGACATCGTCGGGTTCACGGAGTTCACCGCCGAGCACGGTGACGGCGAAGCGCTCGCATTGCTCAACCGTCAGGAGCACGTGGTGCGGGACTCGCTGCCGGACGACGCGCGCGTCGTGAAGGACCTCGGCGACGGGCTGATGCTGTGGTTCCCGGAGGCGGTGAGCGCACTCGGCGCGTGCCTGGCGCTCACCGAGCGGTTCGAGGAGGAGGCCGCGACCGACGTCCCCCTGTGGGTGCGCGTCGGCATGCATTGGGGATGCCCGGCGCGTCGCGGCACCGATCTCGTCGGCCATGACGTGAACCTGGCCGCCCGCATCGTCGACGTCGCCGGGCCGGGCGAGGTGTTGTTGTCGGAGCCCGTGCGCGAGCTGGTGGACGGGCGTGTACAGGGCCTCCGGCTCGACGAGCTCGGACCGGTCGTCATGAAGGGCATCCCGGACGCGGTCCCGCTCTATCGGGCTGCTCTGGACTGACCGGTAATCTCCCGTTGTGCCCCGGTCGCGAGGCGTCGCGTGTGTGCTCGCGTGCACGCTGGCGACCTTCGCGGCGTGCAGTGGCGGCTCGAGCACGCTCGACAGCAAAGAAGTCCAGGGCGCGATCCGCAGTCAGCTCCGAAAGGACTTCGCCGGCGTGCCCGTCGGGGCGGCGAAGTGCCCCGACGAGGTCAAGAAGAAGACGGGGAAGCAGTTCACGTGCACGGCCACGGTCGGCAACGAGCCGGTGCCGATCACGGTCACCGTGACCGACCGGGACCCCGGCTTCCGCGTCCTGCGCGAGGTCGCGGTGCTCGACGTCGCGAAGGTGCAGGACTTCGTGCAGATGCAGTACGACCAGCAGGTCGGTGTTCAGGTGACGGCGGCGTGCGCGCCCGGCAAGACCGTGCTGGTGGCGAAGCCGCAGACGATGATCCCGTGCACCGTCACCGACTCCCAGGGCACTACCGACACCGTGCAGGTCCTCGTCAGCGACACCAGCGGCAACATCAAGATCGCCACCATCTAGCGGCGCGCCGATGCGTATCTCAGCGGCGCCCAGCGCCCTTCAGATACGCATCGTGTGCGCCTACCGAGTTGCCAGCTTGGTGCCGCGGTCGCGCAGTTCGTACTTCAGGACTTTGCCCATCGCGTTCAGCGGCAGCTCGTCGACGAGCTCGACGTACCGCGGGGCCTTGTAGTTGGCCATCTCGGCGCGGCCCCACGCGACGAGCTCTTCCGCGCTCGCATCGGTGCCGGGGCGCAGCACCACGAACGCCATCCCGACTTCGCCCATGCGCTCGTCCGGCACGCCGACCACCGCGACCTGCGCGATTTTTTCGTTCCGGAGGAACAGGTTCTCGATCTCTGCCGGATACGCGTTGAACCCGCCCACGATGAACATGTCCTTCGTACGGTCGGTGATCCGCAAGTACCCGCGATCGTCCATCACGCCCACGTCACCGGTGTGCAACCAGCCGTCGGCGTCGACGGTCGCCGCCGTCTCCTCGGGCTCGTCCAGATACCCCCGCATGACGTTGTACCCGCGGATCACCACTTCACCGGGCTCCCCGCGCGCCACCTCCCGGCCCTCGATGTCGACCACTCGCACGTCGACGCCGGGAATCGCGCGACCCGACGTGTTGGCAATCGTCTCGGGATCGTCGTCGTACCGGCACATCGTGGCGATGCCGCACGACTCGGTGAGGCCGTAGCCCGTGATGATGGTCTCGAACGTGAGCTCGTCGCGCATGCGCATGATGAGCTCGACCGGCGTCGGCGCCGCGCCCGTCACAGACAGGCGCAGGCTCGAGAGGTCGTGATCCCCACGGCCGGGATGGTTGAGGATCGTCTGGTACAGCGTCGGCGGACCGGGAAGCACGGTGATTCGGTCACGCGGAATGCGTTCGAAGACCCGCGCCGGATCGAACACGGCCTGGGGAAGCACGGTCGCGCCCATCATCAGCGAC
>DATFPZ010000121.1:0-19559 GCA_035264545.1 Acidimicrobiia bacterium | reverse complement strand
GACCTCGAGGTCCTTGCCGACGGTGGCGACGAGCCCGTCCGCTTCGAGGCGCGGTGGTCGCAGCTCGAAGATCAGTGAGCGCAGCTCGGCCTGCGTCTCGCGGGCGAGCTGCCGGACGTGTTCGATCTCGGCTTCGGCGCGTGCAGGGTCGGTGCGGACGAGGCCGCCGGCTGCTTCGGCGGTCAATGAGAGGCTGAAGAGGTTCTGCGTCATTGTGTCGTGGAGCTCACGCGCGAGCCGGTTGCGCTCCTCGATGACGCTGAGCTCGCGGCTCGCCTCGAACAGGCGCGCGTTCTCGATCGCGATCGCCGCGTGCGCGGCGAGCACGGTGATGACCTTCTCGTCGGCATCGTCGAAGCTGATCGCGCCCTCCTTCTCCGTGAGATAGAAGGCGCCGATGATGTCGCCCTTGGCGACGATCGGCACGCCAAGGAACGAGCGCATGAGCGGATGCGCTTCCGGCCACCACCCACGGAACCGTGGGTCTTTGGTGATGTCATCGGTGCGGAAAGGGCGAGCGTCGGAGAGCATCGCGCCGAGCATCCCGTGGGTGCGGGGCAGCGGTCCCAGCTCGGCCACGAGGTCGTCGCTCATCCCGGCGTGCAGGAACTGATCGAACTCGGTGCCCTCCTCGTCGGGGATGCCGAGCGCGGCGTACCGGGCGTCGACGAGCTCACGCGCGGCGTGGACGAGCCGGTCGAGCACGGCGTCGAGACGCAGCTCGCCCGCAATCGCGAGGACCACGTCGCTCATCGCCGCGAACGCGTCGTCGCGCGGGGCCGTCGCCACGGCGTCCACCCTACGTCCGTAGACTGACGCCGCCGTCAGGACGGAGGACCATGGAACCCGCAGGAATTGCCGCGGTGACCGGCGCGAGCAGGGGTATCGGGCGCGCGGTCGCGCTCGAGCTGGCGCGCCGCGGCTTCGACGTGGTCGCGACGATGCGTGATCCCGCCGCCGGCGCCGGGCTGTCCGACGAAGCACAAGAGGCCGGCGGCCGGCTACGGGTCCAGGCGTTGGACGTGACGCAGCCCGACACGATCCGTCTTCCCGACGGACTCCGGGTGCTCGTCAACAACGCCGGCGTGGAGCGCGAGCACCTGCCCGTCGAGGAGACTCCGCTCGAGGACTGGCGCGACATGTTCGAGACGAACGTGTTCGGGCTGGTCGAGGTGACCCAGCGCGCGATTCCGCTCGTGCGCGCGGCGGGCGGCGGTGTGATCTGCAACATCGGATCGTCATCGGTCCTCGCGCCGGTCCCGTTCTACGCCGCCTACCGCGCCAGCAAGGCCGCGGTCAGCGCGCTCAGCATGACGCTGCGAGCCGAGCTTGCGCCACAGGGCATCAGGGTCGTGGAGATCATGCCGGGCCCGGTCGACTCCGACATGCTCCGCCATTCGCAGGAGACGAGGGTCGCTCCCGCCGGTGAGCCGTATCGAGCGGTCGCGGATCACATGAACGCCAGCAAGAGCATGGTGGCGTCGATGATCCAGCCCGCGGGCGACGCCGCCCGGCTCATCGTCGATGCGATCGTCGACGACGACGGGCCGATGCGCTACGGGTGCGATCCCATGAGCACGGGCATGATCGACGCGTGGCGTCGAGCGAGCGACGAGGAGATGATGCGCGGGATGCTCGAGCAGCTCGTGCCCGAGGGAGCCGTCAGGCCTCGTTGACCTGCACCTGAGCGGCCTCGGCGTCGGCGAGATACCAGTCCACGTAGCTGCGCATCCCGTCCTCGAATGGGGTCGTGGGCACCCAGCCCAGCACTCGCTTCACCTTCTCGCCCGAGACCTCTTTGCCCGCGTAATCGCCGGGACGGGACTCGCCGAACTCGACCGTCATCGGGATGTCCAGGCAGTCCCGGATCGCCTCGGTCACGCGCCGGATTGTGATGGGCTCGGCGCCTTCGAGGTTGAAGACGTCGTTCTCGGCGTCCTTCGACAGGGCGAGCACGTGGGCGTCGGCGAGATCCTCGACGTACACGTAGTTCCGGAACTGCGACCCGTCGCCGTGCACCGTGATTGTGTCGCCGTCCAGTGCCATGCGGACGAATCGTGGGATGACCAGCTGCTCGCGCATCCGCGGGCCGAACGGGATGCCGTACCGCAGGATCGTGAAAGGCGTGTCGTACAGCTCGTTGTAGTTGTGGGCGATGAGCTCGCCGGCGATCTTCGACGACGTGTAGATGTGGCCCGCGCTCGGGAGGTGGAACGGCGCGCTCTCGTCGAGCGGCGCGTCACCGTGAGCGCCGGCGTACACCCACACCGTGCTCGCCAGCACCGTGCGGCCGACGCCGTTGCGGCGACTTGCCTCGAAAACGTTCACTGTGCCCGTCACGTTGATCCGCACCGTTCCGACGGGATGGTCGTACGCGTCGTTCACGTTCGACACGGCCGCGAGGTGGAAGACGGCGTCGATGTCACGGGTCGCTTGGACGAGACCGCCCAAGTCCGACAGGTCGACCTGGCGGTACGTGACGTCCGGGCGGTGCGGGGGGCGCGTGTCGAGCACGAACAGCGTGTGGCCGGCGTCGATCAACCGGTCGACAACATGCGACCCGATGAATCCCGATCCGCCGGTGACTGCGATTCTCATGACGTTCCATTCTCGGGGGGTCCGACCCCGGCGAGGACGCTACGCATGCTTGCGATCACGTATTCGGCCTCGTCCCGGGTCATGTCGGAGTGGATGGGCAGGCAAACGTGCCGGCGGCACACGTCCTCGGCCACCGGCAAGCTGCCTTCGTGCAAGCCGGCGAACACCGGCTGCTCGTGCAACGGCGAGGCATACACCTCGCCCGTGAGCGAGACGCCGTGGTTCTCCTTCAGAGCCCTCTTCACCGCTTGACGGTCGATCCCGGGGTCGAGCATCGCGAGGTACTTGTAGTAGTTCGTTTCTGAGGGGGTCGTGAGCGGCGTGATCCCGTCGATCCCGCCGACGCCGTCGTCGTACCGATCGGCGACTTCGCGGCGGATCTTGATGAACTCGTCCAGCCTGCGCAGCTGCACGACGCCGACGGCCGCCTGCAACTCGCTCATCCGCCACGCGTACCCCATTCGGACGTGGTCGCCACCCAGGAAGCCGGCCTTGCCCTGGTCCCGGTAGATGTGGGCCTCGTCGCGGATGCCCTCGTCGGCGGTGACGATCATGCCGCCCTCGCCGGTCGTCATCACCTTGGTGGGGTAGAAGGAGAACGCCGAGGCCATCCCGAACGAGCCCGCGGCGCGCCCGTCGAGGCTCGAACCGTGGGCGTGGGCGGCGTCTTCGACGAGAAACAGGCCGCGGCGTTCGCACATCGTCCGGATCGCGTCGACCTCGGGTGTGATGGCCCCGCCGATGTGCACGAGGACGACGCCGGCCGTGTTCTCGCCCAGCGCGGCTTCGACCGTGCTCGCCGACAGGGCGAGCGTGTCGGCAGCGACGTCCGCGAAGCGCGGTGTGCCCCCGGCGTGGATCACCGCCGCCGCCGTTGCGAAGAACGTGTTCGCGGGGACGACGACCTCGCGGCCCTCGACGCCGATCGTTCGCAGGATGATCTCGATCGCGCTCGTCCCGCTGCTGACGGCAACCGCGTAGGGCGCGTCGTGCCGGGCGCGGAAGGCGTCCTCGAGCTCGCGCGTGTATGGGCCGAGCGTCAGCGACCCGGTTTGCAACGTCTGGTCGATCATCGAGAGGACCGCGGCGCGGTCGTCGTCGGAGAAGACAATCCTGGCTGCCGGTATGTTCACGTCGGGGCGACCTCAGCAGTCACGGCGAACCGTGTAGACGTCGTAGTGCTCGGCGTGCGCGAGGGGTGCGGCTCCGACACGTTGCTCGTTGCAGGCCGCGACACCTGCTCCCGAGAGCTCGTCGAGGAGGGCGTGCTCGTTCGTCTTGTACTCACGGTCGTAGCTGTCGTAGACGATGACGAAGTCGACGCGTCGCGTGCGGAGGAACTTCGAATAGCCCTCGGTGTTCGGCCAGCTCTTGCGACCGATGCTCTCCGGGAAGAACTCGGAGTCGAGGTGCCCGCCCTTCCGCACGATCTGGTACATGCCGATCTTGCCGTCGCCGGCGCGGATGATCCGGTACGTCTTGTTCGGCTCGAACTTCGGCGAATTGACGAATCGGAGCAGGTCCGTGTTTGGCTTGCGGTTCAGCGCGCCCCAGGCGTAGCGCGTGTCGAGGACCCCGCCGAGCGCGGGGTTCAGGGCGAGCGTGAAGAGAAAGAGCGCGATGGGCAGCCACGGTTTCCGGATCCGTGCCTGTATTCGTTGGAAGAGGATGATCAGTATCGGTCCGGCGATGACGAACGACCGCACCAACAGCGTGCCGAAGAAGTTGCTGATGATCACCCACACCGAGCTGTCGACGAACACCGGCGACACGAACACGATCCACGTGGCAGGCAGCGCGATTACGAACGAGATGGCGTAGAAGCGAAGGAGCTGTCGCCGGTCGGCCTCCCAGAAGAGCCCCATGAACACGAGGCCGGCCGCCATCGGCAGGACGACCGCAGGATGGGTGGCTTGGGCGAGCCCGGCGAGCACCGCCGCCTCGACGAACCGCTTCCGACGCCAGCAGCCGATCGCCACCATCAGCATCGCCGAGCCCCAGATGAAGGGCAGCTGCCCGATGATCGGGGCGATGACGAGCGCCGGGTTGACCAGGGCGATGGCCGCCCACCAGCCGCGGCGCACCTCGGGGAACGACCAGAACATCGCCGCCACCAGTCCGATGAAGCCGAGCACCAGCCACAGCGTGACGACCCAGTCGCCGAGCAGCGGGTGGAGCAGGGCGGCCGTGAACCAGGGCAGGAACCCGTACGGGAACGCGAACGCCTTCCCGTGGCCGATCACCGGCATGTGGAACGGCACCCCGTGCCCGTCCCAGATGCGGTCGCTCACCCACCAGACGTGCCCGTAGTTGCTGATCGAGTCGTGGGACACGAACACCCGGTGGCGCAGGATCAGCACCAGCACGACCGCCCAGAGCGCGAGGACGACCGCCGCTACGATCTTGCCGGATTGCGGCGTCCCCCCGTGGTCGACGGCGCCCGCTGGCGCCCCCGCCGTCCGAAGGCGGAGGCTCCGTGCGCCGAAAGGCCCTTGCAACTCTGTACTCCTCCCGACGCTCCTGCCCGATCGCGCTCAGCCCCGAGCGGCTCAGACTGAGGAACGATAGCCGTGCCCGGCCCCGAGACCCCGCCTCCTGAACCCCTGCGTTCAGACCTGGCGCCGGCCCTGGGGTTACGGGGGTTCGCCACCGCTGCGCTGGCCCTCCCGGCCGTCCCGGCGGTCGCGGCCGACCGGTCGCCCACGAGTCTCGCCCTGATCGCCGTGGCGGTGGGGCTGGGCGCCGCCGCCGCCTGGTGGGTCTCCCTCCGGCTGGGGCCGCCCCGGCCGCTGCTCGCCGTCCTCGGCGGGCTATTCGTGTTCTTCGCCGGCTGGCTGCTGCCGCAAGCAGACGTCGCGCCCACGACGGTGCTCCTCGGGTTGGGGATCGGCGTGGGCGTCGGGTTGGGCGGTGGCGGGCTCGGCGCGCTCCGGAGCCGCCAGGCCGCCGTCGGCGCCGTCGCCGGGATCGTCGTCCTCGCCGCGCTCGTCGCCGTCGACGGCGTGCACGGGACGGCCTGGGCCGGCCTGCTCGACGGCGTGGCGATCGCCGTGGTCGGCGTGCTCGCCCGCCCCCGACCCCGTAGGCGCCCGCCGGGGGCAGTGCGGGTGGCGGCGACGGTGGCGGCGGTGGCGACGGCCGGGGCGACGTTCTGGGTGGGCGCCAACTCAGCCACGGCGAGCTGGTTCGGTTCGCAGGTCGCCCACGGTTCCCGCGACCGGCGCGAGGTCGCGATCACCTTCGACGACGGTCCCGACGATCCGTACACGCTCGAGATCGCCCGCATCCTCGACTCGCGCGACGCCAAGGGCACGTTCTTCATGGTGGGGAAGGCGTTGGACCGCCGGCCCGACATCGCCCGCGCGCTCCGTGAGGACGGCCACCTCCTCGGCAACCACTCGTACCACCACGACTCCTGGCGCTGGCTCGATCCGCGCTACCCGGAGCTCGAGCGGACCCAGCGTGCGTTTCGGCGCCATCTGGGCATCTGCCCGACGTTCTACCGGGCTCCGCACGGCCAGCACACGCCGTTCCTCACCCGCGTGGTCGGCGACCACGGCATGACGATGGTCGGGTGGGAGGTGTCCGCCGGCGATTGGAAGACCCACGACGCCGGGCTGGTCGCTCGGCGCGTGCTCGACGATGTGGAACCCGGCTCGATCATCGTGCTCCACGACGGCCTCGACGGGAGCGTCACCGCCGACCGGTCAGTGCTCGTGCGGGCGGTCCCGTTGATCCTCGACGGGCTGGCGCGCCGGGGCCTGAAGCCGGTGCGGCTCGACGCCTTGCTCGGCGTGCGCGGCTACGGCGACCACTGCTGACGCACAGGGCGTCAGCGGCGAGCGCGGCGACGACGGCGACGCGACGCCCGATACGCGGCGACGGGGATCATCGCGAGATCGATGGCGGCGTCGACGAGGCGCGTGCGGGAGCGGAAGATCGGCACCGGGACCATGACGTCGTTCCGCACGCGGTATCCGAGCCGGCACAGCACTACGGCCACCTCGACCGTCTCGCTGTACTTGTAGCCCTGGTAGTAGTCGAGGGCGTCGGCCAGGGCGGCGGCGCGGAAGATCCGGTAGCCGGATTCGACGTCGCGGAGCCGGTGGCCCGCCCACAGTGAGGCCCACGAGCTCATCACCCAGTTCCCGACGCGCTTGTAGATCGGGTACGTCGAAAGGTCACGCTGGACGATCAGGGCGTCGAGGCCGTCGGCGACAGCGATGTCGCGCAGCTCGTCGAGCACGCTGAGCTCGTGCTGGCCGTCGGCGTCGACGGTATAGATGAGGTCGTCTTCACCGATCTCTCCGGTGGCGAGTCGCTGGCGCAGGTCGGTGAAGGCGAGGTAGTAGGCCGCCGACATGCCCTGGTTGTCGTCGAACGACAGCATCCAGGCGTTGTCCTGCTCGGGAAGCCACTTCTCGACGACCTCACGGGTCTTGTCGGTGGAGCCGTCGTCCACGACGACGAGCTCGTCCACCAACGGGTAGAGCCGCTCGAGGACGCCCTTGACGGTCGGCTCCTCGTTGTAGGCGGGAACGACGGCGATGCGCCGCGGTTTCGCCCGATTCGTCCCTGGTGCCGCGTCGTCGCGTGGCTGCTGGTTCACCTTGTCCTGCCCTCGAGAGTGCCCGGTCTGAGGTGGACTCTAGGCGACGCTGCCCGGTTACACAGGGTCTTCGGTCCCTAAGCCACCCCACGGAAACCGGAGGTTTCCGTGGGGACCCCGGCTCGCGCGGCTCCGGCGGAAGTAGTTCGACGTGGCCGCCGCGCGTCTAACAGCGACCGTTCCAGGGGCCTTTGCCCTTCCATTCGTAGAGCGTCCACGCCATGTCGTCTTGGTCGTACTCGGAGGCGTCGCGTGGGTCGACGCCGACGAGCTCGCCCCGGCCGGCGTGGTTGGCGGTCGAGTTCCACGTGCTCTGGGTGAACTGGTACGCGCCGTAATACGGGCCCGAGCCGTTGTACGCCTGGTAGTTGCCGTGGCTCTCGATCCCACGTGTGCACACGAGGAACGGATCGTTGTGGCGGGGGTGCTCACCCGGGCGGGCTACGTAGTCGGCCGAGATTGTGAGAGCGCCCCGATCGGCGGGGGCGCTGACCGAAGCCGCCCGGCGTCGCTGGTCTTGCGCGGAGGACAACTCGCGGTTGAGGCGGTCCTCCTCGCTCTTGAGCTGAGCGACGAGAGCGCCCTGCTGCTGTTGCGCGTCCTGAAGCTCGTGCTGCCGACTCTGGAGCCCGTCGCGCGCTTTGCGCAGTTGCGCGGCGGCGTCGTCGTCGCGTGCGTTCAGATAATCGAGCAGGACGGTGCGGCGCGCGGAGTCCATGGTGGGCGCGTCGTCCCCGAGCAGCGCCGCCACCGGCGTGCCCGACCGCTTGTACGCCGCGATGGCGTGAACTTGTGCGGTTTCGCGCAGCTCGGCGACGCGCTGCTCGAGCCCGGCCATGCTCAGCCGGATCCCGGCGACGTCGGCGTCGAGCTGCTGCGACTTGACGAGCGCGTCGATGTAGGCGCTGGCGGCCCGGTCGGCGCGCGCTTGCGCTTCGGCCACTCCCTGATCAGCGCCGCCGCTCGGCCCCTGCTGTGCGCCCGCCGGGGTCGCGGCGAAAACTGCCAGCGCAACTACCACGAGACCCGCGACCACGCCCGACTTCAGGCGCCGGGCCGCCCGCGGTGCACGGCGATCATCCCTCGTCGGTGTGCGCGTCACGACCCTCCGCCTCGTCGGCCGCGCGGCGATGCCAATGGGCATCGCTCCGAATCTTCGGCACGCTAGACGCGGGGCGTCGCCGCGTGCACGTCCCGCGGGGCGAATACGCGTTCGCCCGCTCAGCCAGCACTTTCGGG
Organism: Acidimicrobiia bacterium; assembly: GCA_035264545.1. Taxonomy (GTDB): domain Bacteria; phylum Actinomycetota; class Acidimicrobiia; order IMCC26256; family JACDBD01; genus JALZAA01. The sequence goes on along the minus strand of DATFPZ010000121.1, from coordinate 11,113 downwards.
GTCGAGGTCGACCCGGATCGTGAGCAGGTCGGTGCCGACCGCTCGCACCATGAACCCGTTCACCCGTCGGCCGATCCGGTCGAGGCGGGCGCGGGGGTCGTCGTCCGGGAGCACGGTGGCGGTGCCGCGGCGCCACCGGTGCCCGATCTTCACGCGGACCCGTGGATCGGCTTCGAGGTTGCGGACGTAGCTGGCGCTGCGCCCGTGCTCGGCGACGATCCAGAGCGTGTCACCGTCGAGGCCGTTGCCGACGGGATTCTGGCGCGGCCGGCCCGTTCGGCGGCCGGTGGTCTCCAGCAGCACGTGCGTGGGCGGGACGAGCCCGAGAGCGAACAGCGCGCGGACGGGCGGGTTCAGGAGGTACTTCTGCGTGAAGCGAACCGCGCTGGCTTTGGGCGAAGGCACCACCACATCGAACCGGCGCGGTCCAATGCGTGCAAGTGGTGCGACCGCGCCAATCTAGGGTTCGGCTATGCCGGGCCGCCGCGCCGACGGACATGATCCGCACGCCGAGGAGACCACCGAAGCGATCATCGAAGGCGACCTCGGGTTCCGGCGGGGGACGGCGCAGGCGGCGCTGCGGAACCGCGACTTCCGCATCTTCTGGGGCGGGACGTTCGCGTCGAACATCGGCACGTGGATGCAGAATGTGCTCCTCGGCGCATTCGGATACGAGCTCACCGGTTCGGCCGTCTTCGTCGGGATCCTGTTCTTCGCGCAGCTCGGGCCGTTGCTGTTCATGTCGACGGTCGGCGGTCTGCTGGCCGACGTCGTCGACCGCCGCAAGCTCTTGATCATCACGCAGCTCGAGCAGCTCGTCCTGTCGGTGGTGCTCGCCGGCCTGGCGGCCACGAGCAACCCGTCCCGCGTCGCGCTCGTCGTCTGTGTCTTTGCGATCGGGGTCGGCAACTCGCTGAGCGCACCGGGGATCGCGGCGATCCTTCCGACCCTCGTTCCGCGGGCCGACCTCCCCGGCGCGGTCTCACTGCAATCGGTGCAGATGAACCTGTCGCGCGTCATCGGCCCCGCCATCGGCGCCGTCATCTACTCCCGGACCAGCGCGGCGCCGGTTTTCGCTGTCAACGCGGGCACGTATCTGTTCGCGGTCGCCGGCGTCGTGCTGGCCCGGTACCGCCAGTACGCGCCGGGAGTGGTGGAGGAGACCGGCCTCGCGCGCCTGCTGTCCGGGTTCCGGCTTGCGTGGCACGACCCGCTCATCCGGCGCATCCTCACCACGCTCGTGCTGTTCTCCTTTTTCTCGCTCACGTTCGTGGGTCTCATGCCCGCCATCGCGGCCGACAACTTCGGGATCCGCCCCCGTAGCGTCGAGTACGGCCTGCTGTACGCATCGTTCGGGCTCGGTGCGGCCACCGGGGCGATCGCCGTCGGGACGCTGCTCGCGGCGCGGTCGAAGGCGCCGATCCCGCGTCTCGGCCTGATCGTCTTCGCCGGGCTGCTCACGGCGTTCGCGCTGCTGCGAACGGATGCACCGGCGTACCCGGTCGGGTTCGTCCTCGGGTTCTTCTACTTCCTTGTCATCACGTCGCTGGCGACGGTGCTCCAGGAGAACGTGGACGACGGCATACGCGGGCGGATCATGGCCCTGTGGATCATGGGATTCGGAGGAATCGTTCCCCTCGGAGTGCTCGCCGGAGGTTTTCTCGCCAACTACACGAGTGTCACGCTGGTGCTGTTGATCGGCGCGGCCGCGGCGCTGCTCCTGGCGCCGTACGCAAGGCTGGACGCTCTCGTCTCGTCATCGAGGCGGAGCTGAGGGGGAGCGATGTTCGAATGGAGTGAAGAGCACGCGATGGTGCGCGACGCGGTGCGCCAGTTCGTCGACAACGAGATCCGCCCGCGCCGCGAAGAGCTCGAGTTCGGCGACGTCGCGCCGTATGACGTGCTCCGCAAGATGTTCCAGACGTTCGGTCTCGACGCGCTTGCCCGCGAGCAGTTCAAGAAGCGGATCGAACGCGAGCGGACCACCGCCGAGGGCGATGCAACGAGCGGCGACGACGGCGAGCGCCCCTCGGGTGGCGGGGGTGCGATGTTCACGATCCCGATCATCGAGCTGTGCCGGTGCTCACCCGGCATGGTGACGGCGTTGGGCGTGAGCGTCGGGCTGACCGCCGCTGCCGTCATGAGCAAGGGCACGATCGAGCAGAAGGAACGATGGGCGCTCGATCTCCTCACGCTCGACAAGGTCGGCGCCTGGGCGATCACCGAGCCGAACTCGGGCTCCGACGCCTTCGGCGGCATGCAGTCGACCGCCCGGCGGGACGGCGAAGAGTACGTCCTGAACGGATCAAAGACCTTCATCACGAACGGGCCGTATGCCGACACGACCGTGTTCATCTGCAAGCTCGACGAGGGCAACGCTCCCGAGGACCGCAAGGTCCTGCATTTCGTGCTCGACAGGGGGATGCCCGGGTTCGAGCAGAGCAGGCCGCTGCGCAAGATGGGCCTGCACTCGTCGCCCACGGGCCAGCTGTTCCTCACGGACGTCCGAGTGGGCCGTGACCGACTCCTCGGCGAGACCGAGGACGTGTCCGCCGGCGGTGGTCGAGACGCGGCCAAAGCCACGTTCACGATGGAGCGCACCGGCGTCGCCGCCATGGCCCTGGGGATCGTCGAGCGCTGCCTCGAGCTGTGCCTCGACTACGCCAAGGAGCGCGTGCAGTTCGGGAAGCCGATCGGCGAGTACCAGCTCATCCAGCTCAAGCTGGCGCGCATGGAGGTCGCCCGCCTCAACCTCCAGAACCTCGTGTTCCGTCAGATCGAGATGCAATCGGCCGGCCGCCAGATGACCCTGGCCGAAGCGTCGGCGTGCAAGCTGTACGGCGCGCAAGCCGCCACCGAGGTCGCCCTCGAGGCGGTCCAGCTGTTCGGCGGCAACGGCTACATGGCCGAGTACGAGGTCGAGCAGCTCGCCCGCGACGCCAAGGTGCTCCAGATCTACGCCGGCACCGACGAGATCCAGGTGGGCCAGATCGCCCGCAGCTTGCTTACGGACTCGTAGCGTGCCCATCGAGCCGCCCCCGACGTCCTGGCTGTTGCCGGCGGCCGACGCCGCCGACGAGACCGAGATCGTCGGGGTCGGCGCCGACCTCGAGCCGGGCACCCTGCTCGCCGCGTACCGCGGCGGCCTGTTCCCGATGCGGGTCGGGCGCGGGGGACCGGTTGCGTGGTGGTCGCCGGACCCGCGCGGGATCCTGCCGCTCGACGCATTCCACGAGAGCCGGTCGTTGCGTCGCTCGCGGCGACGGTTTGTCGTCACCGTCGACACCGCGTTCGAGGATGTCATGCGCGCATGCGCCGAACCGGACCGCCCGCACGGCTGGATCGACGACGACTTCGTCGACGCGTACACGGCCCTGCACCGGTTGGGCTGGGCGCACAGCGTCGAGGCATGGACGACGGAGGGCGCCCTCGCGGGCGGCGTGTACGGCGTCGCCATCGGCGGCTTGTTCGCGGCTGAGTCGATGTTCCACCGCGTCACCGACGCCGGGAAGGCCGCGCTCGCCGCGCTCATCGAGCTGCTGCGCGACGGCGACGCGACGCTCCTCGACGTCCAGTGGACGACGCCGCACTTGTCGTCGCTCGGCGCCGTCGACGTCCCGCGTGCGAAATACCTCGAGCTCCTGGCCGACGCGGTCACCCGCCTCGGCCCGCGCTGGTAGCCGTGGCCGGCGTCGTCGAGCGGTACCTCGACGCGATCATCGGTCACGACTGGGACGCGCTGGCCGCGTGTCTCAGTGACGACGGCTTCACGCGCGTCGGACCGTGGGGCGACGAGTACCCCGACAAAGCCGAGTACGTCGCGTTCATCGCCGACCTGATGCCGAAGCTGCCGGGCTACGAGATGCGCGTCGACCGCGTCACGTACGCCGCCGACGGACGGCTGGCCGTGGTCGAGCTCACCGAGACGGTCGAGGTCGACGGCCGGCCTCACCCCACGCCAGAAGCGCTCGTGTTCGATCTCGACGGCGATCCCGAACGCGGCCGCATCCGCCGCATCCAGGTCTTCATCCAGACCCTCGGCGTAGAGCCGAGGAACCTGCCGTAACTACCCGGCGGCGCGGTCCTTCGCTACCTCGTCGAAGGTCTCGTACTCCTCGCCGGTGTCGGTCGCGTCCTCGAACTGGATCACGCCGATGTCGGTGAAGCGGTCGCGTAGCCATCCGTCACCGGCGTCGAGGAGACCGAGCTTCTTGCAGTTCGGCACGATCTTCGAGAACAAGGCGGCCTGGAACGGGTTGTTGCGCATCCGGCGCATGCCGAGCAGGAACTCGGTCACCGTCCGCCGGTCGACGCCCATCTTCTCCCAGACGCGATGCATCATCAGGCGGTCGCGCATTCGCAACGCAGCCTCGAACGCGAACTCCTGCCGCTCGCGCAGCTCGGCGGCGCCGAGCCCGGCGTAGTACTCCTGGAGCGACAGCACCCCGAACGCGACGTGCCGGGCCTCGTCGGCCATCACGTAGCGCAGGAGCTTCTTCAGGAGCGGTTCCTCGGTGACGTGGTGCATGAACCCGAAGGCGGCGAGCGCCAGGCCCTCGACCATGATCTGCATGCCCATGTACGTCATGTCCCAGCGCGAGTCGCCGATGATGTCGTCGATGAGCAGCTGCAGCGCAGGGTTGACGGGGTAGTGACCTTCGAGCTTCGTGTCGAGGTAGCGCGAGAAGACCTCGACGTGACGCGCTTCGTCCATGACCTGGGTCGCTGCGTAGTACTTGGCGTCGATCCACGGCGTCGTCGCGACGATCTTCGCCGTGCAGATGAGCGCGCCCTGCTCGCCGTGTAGGAACTGGCTCATCCGCCAGTTGAGCGCTTCGACCTGGAACTGCGTCCACTCCTTCGGACCCCAGCGTGCGACGGGAGAGCCCGGCAGCTCCGCCATCCGCTGCTGGAACATCGCCGCCGCCGGCGCCATCTCGAGCGCCACCCGCTCCGGGTCGACGGGCGTCGACCAGTCGAGGTCGGTCGAGCCGTTCCATTGCGAGGTCTTGGCCTTCTCGTAGAGCTTGGCGAGGCCGGGTCGGGATCGCTCGTAGTCCCACGTGAAGATCGCGTCGCCGCGCGCCGGTGTCGGGTGCACGAGGTCGCCGAAGTCGATGCCGTCATCGGCGAGAATCGCCTCGATGCTGTCGACGTCGTCGCGGCCGAGGAACTGCCGCGATGTCTCGACCATGGTCACCTCCGGGCTCGGCTCGGCCTAGCCGATACGAGTCGAGGGTAGCCTTCGAATATGGAACGCCTGCTCGTGTACCACAACCCGAGCTGCAGCAAGTCCCGCGGGGCGCTCGAGATCCTCGCCGACCAGGGCGTCGACCACGACGTGGTCGAGTACCTCAGGGCGCCGCCCGACCGGGCGAGCCTCGAGTGCATCGTCGACCGTGTCGACGTCCCGCCCGCGGAGCTGGTTCGTCAGGACCGGCGCTTCGAGGAGCTGGGCTTGTCGGCGTCGGACTACACGACGCGCGACGCGGTGATCGAGCTACTCCTCGAGCACCCTGAGCTCATGCAGCGGCCGGTGATCTTCCGGGGCGAGCGCGCCGTGATCGCGCGCCCGTCCGAGAAGGTGCTCGAGCTACTCGACTGAAGGGGGACGTCGTGGCGGTCATCACCGACGAGCTCGTGCGTGACGACGTGCGCAGTTGGATTGCCGACAACTGGGACCCGGACATCACGCTGGCGGAGTGGTGGGAGCGCCTGTGCGAGTCGGGTTGGGCCGTACCCACGTGGCCCGAGCAGTGGTTCGGGAAGGGTTTGCCGCGCGAGCTCGCCGGTGTCGTGAGCGAGGAGCTGCGGGCGGCGGGGGCGATCGGACCACCCTCCGGCCTCGGTGTCCTGCTCGCCGGCCCGACGATCCTGGCGCACGGCGACGACGCGCAGCGCGAGCGGTACTTGCGGCCGATCCTGAACGGACAGGAAGCGTGGTGTCAGCTCTTCAGCGAACCCGGCGCCGGCTCGGACCTCGCGAGCCTCCAGTGCCGCGCGGAGCGCGACGGCGACGAATGGATCGTCAACGGGCAGAAGGTCTGGACGTCGGGGGGCCAAACCGCCGACCTCGGAATGCTCGTCGCCCGCACCAATCCCGACGCACCGAAGCACAAGGGCATCTCGTACTTCGCCATCGAGATGGACCAGCCGGGCGTCGAGGTGCGACCGCTGCGCGAGATGACGGGGAGGTCGCTGTTCAGCGAAGTGTTCTTCTCGGACGCGCGCGTGAACCGGTCGGCGACGATCGGTGAGCTGAACGGCGGTTGGGCCGTCGCCAACACGACGTTGGCGAACGAGCGCACCGGGCTCGGCAGCGGAGGCAGTGGAGCCGTCGGCGGCGCGATGCCCGGCAAGAAGGCGAAGCAGCTCGAACGGCGCGTCGGTGACCTCACCGCCGGCCGAGGACGCGACCGCGCCGAGCGCGCCGTCGCCGGACGTCAATCGAACCTGCTCGAGAAGCTGGCCAAGGACGTCGGTCGCGACCAGGACCCGAACATCCGCCAGCGGCTGGCCGAGCTCCACATCCTCAACGAGGTCGGCCGGTTCACTGCCTTGCGGGTGAAGGCGGCGAAGGCGTCGGGACGCGGGCCCGGTCCCGGGGCCAACACGGCCAAGCTGCTCATGAGCAAGATCACGCGCCTGTCCCGTGATCTCGGGCTCGAGATCCTCGGGCCGCACGGGATGCTCATGGGTCCCGAGACTCCGGGCGGGGGAATCGCGCAAGAGCTCGCGCTGTTCGCGCCGGCGGTGTCGATCTACGGCGGCAGCGACGAGGTGCAGAAGAACATCATCGGCGAGCGCGTCCTCGGGCTCCCCAAGGAGCCGGACGCCGACCGCGTGAAGACGATGCCCTTCCGCGAGCTCAAGGTCGGGACGCAACGCGCCGCGAGCTGACGGCTCGTAGCGAGTGAAGCTGCGCATCGCGCTCACCATCTCGGGCGCGGTCGCACTCGGGGCCTACGAGGGCGGCGCCCTGGCGGCGCTGCTCTGTGCGATCCGGGGGCTGTGCCAAGGCGACGACCCCGCGGTCCGCATCGACGCCATCGGGGGTGCGTCGGCCGGGTCGATCACCGGGATGCTGGCGGCCCGGTGTCTGCTCGAGGGCATCGACCCCGTCTACGTGATGCGCGAGGCGTGGGTCGAGCGGGACTCGCTGGCGGTGATGCGCACCGACGCTCCCGACGAGCCGATGTCGCTGGACGCGTTGCGGCGGGCGTCGGTCGACCTCCTCGATCCTCGTGATCACCGCGGGGCGCCCGCCCACCGCGTCGGCGTCTGCCAGCGCGCGCCGATTCGCATGGTGATGGCGTTGGCGTCGCTGCGAGGTCTCGAGTACCGCGTCCCGACGCTCTCGGCGCGCCAGCCGGTGCGGGCGACGACCTCACTCGACTGGGCGACGTTCACGTTTACGTCGGGACAGCCGGCACGCGAGCTCGTCGAGCCGCGGCGCGCCTCGCCCACCGACGTGGCGCTCGCCTCGGCGGCGAATGCGCTGGCATTCCGACCCGTCCTGCTCGACCGCAGAGCCGACGAGGCCGGCTACCGCGCGCGCGGCATCGTGAACTTCCCGCCGTCGAAGCACCTCTGGTACACGGACGGTGGCGTCCTCGACAGCGAGCCGCTCACCCGGACTCTCGATCTCGTGCGCGAGGTGGATCAGGACTCCGCGGCGGACACGCGGCGGCTCCAGCTCCTCGTCCACCCGAACCCCACCGGTGCTCCGACCGGCACAGCGTGGGCCGACGAGAAGAACCCGCCCACGTGGTTGGCGACGCTGCTGCGGGCGCGCGACCTGCAGCGCACGCAGTCGGTCTACGACGACCTCCTGCACCTCGAGCAGATCAACACCCGGCTCGACTGGACCGGTCGGCTGTTCGACGAGATCGGGCCCGTCCTCGACGAGCTCGACGGGGAGAGCTCTGAGCGCCTGCGCGACGCGCTCGTCCGCGCCGCCGGGGTCATCGAGGGGCAGCGGCGCGCCCTGCGCGCCCACGAGCAGGACCCGGCGGCGGCCACGCCGCAACCCGTCGCCGACAAGCCGACCACGGAGCTCCTGCGCGACGTCGTCGCGCAGATCGCCGGTGTCGCGGGTAGAGAGCGAATCGCGCTCGAAGTCGTGTCACCGCTGGTGCTCCCCGAAGCGGAGACCATCCCCGTCGCGCAGATGCTCGCCGGTGAGTTCCTCTTCCACTTCGGGGGCTTCCTCTCCCACGCGCTGCGCGAGAGCGACTTCGACCTCGGCTACCGCAGCACGCTCGAATGGCTGCGAGGCGGCGGGCTCAGCGAGAACGGCTTCCCCGACGAGCTCGAGCAGCAGGCGGTCGCCCGGGCCGAAGAGGCGCACCGACCCGGTCAGCAGTGGCGGGCGTACGGACGCACCGCGTTCCAGGACCTCCCCGCCCGCGAGCGCCTCGCGCTCGTCTCGGTCTTCGCGCACATCGCTCGCGTCGTCGCCCACGACCTTCGCCACCGCCGCCCGCAGTAGCGCCGGGCCTCGAACGGACAGAGACGCGAGAATCACGTCCATGGCTACCGAGCTGCTCTACCTACGAGACGCGTACCAGCGTGAGTTCGACGCCACGGTCTTGGCAGCACGGGACGACCGGGTCGCGCTGGATCGCACGGCTTTCTACCCGACGGGGGGCGGCCAACCGCACGACACCGGGACGCTCGCAGGGAGCGGCGTTCTGGACGTGCGCAAAGAAGGCGATCTCGTCTGGCACCGCCTCGACGGTCCGGTTCCCGCCGAGGGGGAGCAGGTTCACGCCGAGATCGATTGGCACCGCCGGCACGCGCTGATGCGTACGCACACGGCACTGCATGTGCTGTGCGGCGTCATCTGGCACGAGTGGGGCAAGGCAGTGACCGGCGGGAACATGGAGCCACTCGAGGCCCGCATGGATTTCGAGTTCGACCCGCTCCCGGAGGGATTCGGTCCCCGCATCGAGGAGCTCGTCAATCGCGAGGTCACAGCCGCCCGCCCCATCGAAGTGTCGTTCCTGCCGCGCGAACAAGCCCTTGGCGACGAGGACCTGATCCGGACCAAGGTCAACCTGATCCCGGAGTCGGTGCAGGAGATCCGCGTCGTCGACATCACCGGGCTCGACAAGCAGGCCGACGGCGGCACCCACGTCCGCTCGACCGACGAGGTCGGACGGATTCAGGTCGTGAAGACCGAGTCCAAGGGCAAGGGCAACAAGCGCATCCGCATCAAAGTGCTCGACCTCTAGCCACGACGCGTCTCTTGTGCGCACGCTTTGCGCACGACGGACGCATCAGCGACCGGCGGCGGGGACCGAGACCGGGGTCGGCACGCCCTCCTCGATGCGGATGCGGGGGAGGATCCGGCCGAGCCAGCGCGGCAGCCACCAGTTGGCCGCGCCGAGCAGCTCCATCGTCGCCGGCACGAGCACGAGGCGGACGAGCGTCGCGTCGACGAACACGGCGACCGCGAGCCCGATACCGAACATCTTCACCGTCGGGTCGGGATCGCCGACGAAGCTCAAGAACACGCTGATCATGATCAGGGCCGCAGACGTGATCACGCGGGCGGTCGCCGCAAGACCGTCGACCACGCTGCGCAAGTTGTCTTTGCTCTCGTAGTACTCCTCTCGGATCCGTGAGAGCAGGAACACCTCGTAGTCCATCGACAGCCCGAAGAGGATGGCGAACATCATCATCGGCACGAACGACACGATCGGCACGGTTTGGTCGAGGCCGACGAGCCCCTTGAGCCAACCCCATTGGAAGATGGCGACGATCACGCCGTACGCCGCCGCGATCGAGAGCAGGTTCATGATCGCCGCCTTCAGCGGCACCAGGACGGACCGGAACACCATCATGAGCAGGACGAACGACAACCCGACGACCGCGCCGATGAACAGCGGCAGGCGGTCCTGGATGCGCTCACCGAGGTCGACGAACGCCGCCGTCTGACCGCCCACGAAGACGGTCGCACCCGTACCCTGCACCGCCGGCGGCAGCACGTCGGTGCGCAAGGTGTTCACGAGCTCCTCGGTCTGCTCCGACTGCGGCGACGTGGGAGGGATCACGACGACCAGCGCCGCCGACCCGTCCGGGCTCAGCTGCGCCGGCGCGACCTGGACGCCTGGGACTTTCGCCGCCGCCTGCTCGATCGCGTCCACCGGCGCCATGTCGCCGGGTTGGGGCAGCGCCACCGCCAGGAACAGGGGCCCGTTCGCCCCGGCGCCGAACCCTTCGGTGATCAGGTCGTACGCCTGCCGCTGGGTGAGATCCTCGGGCAGGGTGCCGTCGTCGGTCTGGCCCAGCCGCATCGACAGCACCGGCGCAGCGAGGGTCAGCAGGATCGCCAGGCTGATGATCACGGCCGCCCACCGATGGCGTGACATGAACATCGCCCACCGTTCCCATCCGCGGGGGCGAGCGCCCGTGACGGAATGGTGGGCCTCGGCGCGAGCCTTGCGGCGCAGATGGGGCACGCGGATCGAGTTGATGTGCCGTCCGGCCAAACCGAGAACTGCGGGCACGAGCGTGACCGCGGCAATCATCATCACCGCCACCGCGATCGCCGACATGAACCCGAGGCGGGTCACGTACGGGATCCCCGAGAGCGCCAGACCCGTGATCGCGATGACGACGGTCCCTCCCGCGAACAGCACCGCCTGGCCGGCGGTGCCGTTGGCCAGTCCGATGGACTCGTTCACCTCCATGCCCGCCGCGAGGTTCTGACGGTGACGCGTCACGATGAACAGCGAGTAGTCGATCCCGACGCCGAGGCCGATCATGGTGGCGAGCGTGGGAGCGACGGTGCCGATGTCGGTGACGGCGGCGACGAGCGAGATGATCGACAGGGCGATCCCGAGACCGAAAAGCGCGGTACCGATCGGCACGCTCATCGCAACGACCGAACCGAACGCGATGAGCAGGATGATCACCGCGAAGAACAGTCCGATCACGTCGGCGTCGCCGCCCTCGTCGCGGCTGAGGTAGTCGACGACCGGGCCACCGAACTCGACACGAAGCCCGGCCTGTTCGGCCGGTGCAGCGGCCGTCTCGAGTTGCTTCACCGTCTCGGGGGGCAGGCTGGTGGCCTTCTCGTCGTACTGCACGCGTACGTAGCCGATCG
>DATFPZ010000120.1:0-2335 GCA_035264545.1 Acidimicrobiia bacterium | reverse complement strand
CCCGGGATGATGGCCAACGGCATGCTCGCCGGGTTGGTGGCGATCACGGCGCCGTGCGCATTCGTGCAACCGTGGGCCGCGGCCGTGATCGGATCCATCGCTGCCGTCATCGTGGTCGAGTCGATTCTCTTCATCGAGCGCAAGGGCGTCGACGACCCGGTGGGCGCCATCTCGGTCCACGGCGTGTGTGGCATCTGGGGCGTGTTGAGCGTCGGGATCTTCTCCAGCGGCCAGTACGGCGCGGGGTGGAACCTCACCAAGGAGGGTGCTGCAGCGTCGTCGAAGGGCGTGAGCGGGATCCTCTACGGGCTCGATCCGGGGCTCGGACAGCTCGGCGCGCAGGTTGTGGGTGCACTCACGATCATGTTCGTGATGGGCGGGATCGCCTATGCGTTCTTCAAGATCCAGAACGCGCTCACGAAGGGCGGCATCCGGCCCACGGCGGAGGTCGAGGAACAAGGTCTCGACCGTCCCGAGATGGGTGTGCTCGCCTACGGCGACCTCACGACGAGCGAGCTCGTGCTCGCCGGCGAGGACCCGGCCGAGGACAAGGTGCTCGCGAGCACTACGTCACCGGATCCGACGATCGGCCGGTAGCGAGAACCGCTCCGCGGCGGCTGCGGAAGTGGCCGGCGGGCGACGCTGCCCGCCGGCCACTTCGCGCGCATACGCCAAAAATGCGGTGGGTAGCGTTGCGCTGTGAGTCCGGCTCGATATGTCGGAACGAGCACGTTCTTGCGCTGCTGGCCGCCGGGCATGCTCGTCTTCGCGGTCATCGTGCTGACGGGAACTGGTCGTGCGGCCGTCTTCTACGCAATCGCATTCGCGCTCTGCGGTTTCATCGTGGCCCGCTACCTGCCGTGGCGCTTCGCCGTGGTCGACGAGGGCATCGCGCTGTGGTTCCCGTTCGGACGTCGGTTGTTCCTGCCCAAAGACGAGGTGACGGTGCGCGTCAACCTCGGCAGCAGCGTCGCGTATCCGGCGGTGTTCCGGCGCTTCGGCTACCCGCTCACCGACGGGATCCTCGAGCGCCGGCACAAGCTGTTGCGCGCCGTGCTCGTCGAGCACGGCTTCCGACTCGCCTGACGGTCAGCCGTGAGCCCAGTCCCTCGCGAGGAGGCTGGGCTCGCCCCGGAACCCGACGCGTTCGAACCAGCCGGCTTCGTAGGCCTGCTCGAACGCGTGCTGTTCGGCTGGTGCCTCGGGCACGGAGGCGCGGACGGCCGTCCCGGGCCCACCGCCCACCGGCGCCCCGCACGGCGGCGACGGATCGGTGAGCACGACGTCGAGGTTGATGCCCACGCGCTTCTCGACGGGCTCGGAGGCGAGGCTGGCTCCGATGTTGTTGGCGTGCTGATCACGCGCGGTGAGGAACCAGGTCTGCCCGGGTTTGCCCGGCCCCCGCGCCGGCGCGCCGAGGAATCGCCACTCGAGGAACCGCAGCACCGACGTGTGGTCGTACACCGAGTGGTCGACGTAACCGCGGCGCGCATAGGGCGACGCGACGAGCGCCGGGACACGGAACCCAGCCTGACCGAAGTTCTCGTCGTCGATCGGGTTGGCCCGGTTGTCGGGGAAGACCGGCGGCTGAACGTGGTCGTAGAAGCCGCCCCATTCGTCGTACATGACGACGAATGCGCCCCGCTTCCAGTGCTTCGACCGTGCGAACGCGGTGAACACGTCGCGCAGGAACCGTTGGCCGGCGCGGATGTCGGCGTGGGGGTGGTCATCGGTGCGATTGTCGGTGAGGAACGCGGGATCGACGAAGACGATCTGGGGCAGCCTTCCCTGCTGCGCGTCCGTGAAGTATTGGTCGATCTTGCGCTCGAACGAGTCCAGGCGTCCGCCCCACAGAGCGAGCGTGGGCAGGTCGGTCCAGTAGTAGGCGGCGGGAACGCCCGCTGCGCCGAGGCGATCCCAGATCGTCTCCCATTGGTACCCGCCGGTCGCGAACGGCAACGTGTTGGCCTTGTAGTCCCCCGACTGAGCCGAATGCAGGTAGGCGCGGTTGGGATACGTCGGGCCGAGCACGGATGCGTGCCAGCGGTCGAAGACCGTGTACTCCCGTGCGAGTTGCGCAGTGAACGGCATGGCGTCGGCGCCGTAGTACCCGAGCGCGAACGCGTCGTTGCCGCTGCCCGGGGCGAGGAACCCCCCGTCACGCTGCGCCCGGCCCTGACTCCACTGGTGGCCGGGGTCCACGTGACCACACCCTCGGTACGGGTTCGTCTCCGCCGGGTTCGTCAGCAAGGGCGCGGTCTGCGCGGTCGTGCCGTCGGGGGCGGGGAACGTCTGCACTTGCTTCCCGTCGATGCGGAAGCGCTTCCCGTACCGG
>DATFPZ010000119.1:0-2057 GCA_035264545.1 Acidimicrobiia bacterium | reverse complement strand
AGCGGCGCGCATAGGCGCCGACGGTGTCGCGCGACGGCGCGGCGGGCGCTGGCGGGGGCTGCTATGCCACGGCGCTCATGCGACCGCCTCCTGTCCGGGCACCTTCGACAGCTTGCCGGCCGTGATCGCCTCCACGACCTGCTGTTGGTTCGTCTCTGTCCGCTTGTACTCGGCCACGTTCTGCCCGAGCCGCAGGACCGTGATCGAGTCTGCGACCTCGAACACGTCGTGCAGGTTGTGCGAGATGAGGATCACCGCGAGGCCCTGCTCGCCCAGCCGCTTCACGAGCTCGAGCACCTGGCGCGTCTGCGCGACGCCCAGCGCCGCCGTCGGCTCGTCGAGGATCACCAGCTTCGAGTTCCACATCACCGCCTTGGCGACCGCGACGGACTGCCGCTGACCGCCCGAGAGGCCGGCGACCGTCTGCCGCACCGAGCTGACGGTCGTGACCGACAGCCCGGCGAGGGTCTCCTTCGCCTTCGCCTCCATCGTCGTCTCGTCGAGCCGGCGGATGCCGTCGACGAGCTCACGACCCAGGTACATGTTCTCGACGACGTCCAGGTTGTCGGCGAGCGCGAGGTCCTGGTAGACGACCTCGATGCCGAGCCGGGCCGAGTCCTTGGGACCGTGGATGTTCACCGGCTGCCCCTCGAAGCGGATGTCGCCGCTGTCGAACGGGTGGATGCCGGCGATGCATTTGATGAGGGTCGACTTGCCGGCGCCGTTGTCGCCGACGAGGGCCATCACCTCGCCTCGGTCGACCGTGAAGTCGACCTCGAAAAGCGCCTGGACCGCGCCGAAGCTCTTCGAGACTCCGTGCAGCTCCAGAACCGGTGTGTCGGTCACGTTTCTCAGCTCCTCCTCGCCTCGGCGAATCCGGGGGCGCCCCGGCCGGGACGCCCCCCGCGATTCGCTACTGGATACCCGCCTCCTTGCACTTGGCGGCGACCTTGCCGGCGCAGATGTCCTCCGCCTTCGGGAAGTCCGGCTCGCCGAGGTACTCCTTGATGTTGTCCTTGGTCACGATGATCGGATCGAGCAGGACCGACGGCACTTCCTTGCTCTGGTTGTCGATCGTGTCGTCGGCGCCCTGCGGCTCCTCTCCCTTCGCCAGGGCGATGGCGAGCTTGGAGGCAGCGTCGACCTCCGCCTTGCCCGGCTTGTAGACGGTCATGCACTGATCGCCGTTGAGGATGTTCTGGATCCCCTGGAGCGTCGCGTCCTGGCCGGTCACGGGGACCTGGGGCAGCTTGCGCTGCTTGAGCGCCGAGATCGCGGCGTTTGCGAGGCCGTCGTTCGCGGCCAGCACGCCGTCGATCTTGTTGTTGTTCTTCTGGAGGATCTGCTCGAAGATCGTCAGCGCCTTCTGGTTGTCCCAGTCGGGCACGCTCTGATCTTCGATCTCCTTCCACTCGCCCGACTCGAACTTCGGGTTGATCACGGAGTCGTAGCCGTTCTTGAACAGCGTCGCGTTGTTGTCGGTCGGCGATCCGTTCAGTACGGCGATCTCGGCGCCCTTCTTGTCGCCCATGCAGTCGACCAGGCCCTGGCCCTGGAGCTTGCCGACCTGCTCGTTGTCGAACGAGACGTAGTAGTCGACGTTCGGCGACTTCAGCGTCAGGCGGTCGTAGTCGATCACCTTGACGTCCTGCGAGGCCGCGTTCGCCTCGATCGCCGCGCCCGAGCCCGAGTCGAGGTTGACCAGCAGCAGCACCTTGGCGCCGTTGGTGATCGCCTGCTCGGCCTGCTGCTGCTGCGTCGCCTTGTCGCCCTCGGCGTTCTGGACCTCGGATTCGATGCCGGCGGCGTCGAACGCCTTCGTGAGGAACGGCCGGTCGACCGTCTCCCAGCGCACGGACGACTTGGAGTCCGGCAGCAGCACCGCGACCTTGCCGGCCTCGCCGCCGTCGCTCTGCGACGCGCCACCGCCGCCGCCGCCGCCTTCGTCTTCGTCGTCGCCGCAACCGGCCACGACGAGGCCCGCGGCGACTACCGCCGTGACGAGCCACACCACGCCCTTCTTCATGGAACTCCCCCTCCGGGAACTGGATGGTTGA
>DATFPZ010000118.1:0-3283 GCA_035264545.1 Acidimicrobiia bacterium | reverse complement strand
GGCGGAGAGCTGGACCACCGGCGACGTCGGCATGGTCGGCACCTCCTACAACGGCACGCTGCCCAACCAGGTCGCCACCACCGGCGTCGAGGGGCTGAAGACGATCATCCCGGTCTCGGCGATCTCGTCCTGGTACGACTACTACCGCGCCAACGGCCTCGTCGTGGCGCCGCACTCCAACACCGGCGGCGCCGGCGAGAACGGCTACCTCGGCGAGGACACCGACGTGCTCGGCGACTACATCGGCGGCCCGCGGATGGAGGACCCGAACGGCGAGTGCCGCTTCATGCACGACTACCTGGTGGACGAGCAGGACCGCGTGACGGGCGACTACTCGGCCTTCTGGGCGGCCCGCGACTACCTCGGCAAGGTCGACCGGATCGACGCGAGCGTGTTCGTCGTCCACGGCCTGAACGACTTCAACGTCAAGACGAAGGCGTTCGCCGAGTGGTGGTACCGGCTCGCCGCGAACGGCGTCGAGCGCAAGATCTGGCTGCACAACGGCGGCCACGGCGGCCCGGGCGGCGCCGGCGCGGCGCCGTACCAGCGGGCCCAGCACCGCTGGTTCGACCACTACCTGTTCGGCGTGCCGAACGGCATCCAGGGCGAGCCGCGGTCGACGATCCAGCGCGAGGACGGCTCCTACGACAACGAGACCGACTGGCCCGCACCGGGCACGAGCAACGCCACGCTCGAGGTCGGCGCCGGCTCGCGCACCGCGCCGGGCACGCTGTCGGCCAAGCGGCCGAGCGCCGTCCCGCAGCCTTTCACCGACAACGGTCGCGAGCTCGACACCGACGACGTGCTGATCCAGGCGCCCGACACGGCGAACCCGAACCGGCTCGTCTACCGGACGTCAGCGCTCTCGCGCGACGTGCGCGTGAGCGGCACGCCATGGGTCACGCTGAGGATGTCGGTCGACAACCGCACGGCGGCGAACCTGACCGCGGTGCTCGTCGACTACGGCCCGGGCGGGACCGCGAGCATGGTCACGCGCGGCTGGATCGACCCGCAGAACCGCAACGGCCTCACGCGGTCCGACCCCGTCGAACCGGGCGAGCCCTACACGATGCGCTGGGACCTGCAGCCCGACGACCACGTGTTCAAGGCGGGCCACCGGATCGGCCTGGTGGTGGTCACGACCGACCATGACTACACGATCCGCCCGGAGCCCGGGACCCGGCTCACGCTGTCCCCGGGCCACAGCGAGATCAGCCTGCCGGTCGTCGGCGGCGGGGGCGCTCTTCGCTGACGAAGCGCGTCGCGATCGTCAGCAGGAGGTGAAGGACCCCGAGGACGATGAAGAACGCGGTGGCGGTGCCATCGTCGCTGAAGCCGAACAGGAACGGCGCGGCGATGAGCACCGCCGCCATCGCGAAGTCGATCACCGCGTGGGCCTGCACCGGGATCGACTTGATCAGCCCGGTCGGGAGCGCCGTCGAGGCGGTCACGACCAGGATCAGCACGCCGACGACGATCGACACGGCCGTGGCGGTGTCGTCGTCGAAGCCGAACAGGAACGGTGCCGCGATGAACAGCGCCGCCGCCAGGTACTCGATCAGGCCGTGGGCGAACGCCGGAATCGGCCCCTGCTTGAACATGCCGCGGACCCTACCCCGCGCTCATCCGAAGAAGACCTCGGCGGTCTCGAACAGCTCGGGGTCGAGCAGCTTGGGCTCCGCGAGCGCCTCGTCGAGCGGCACGAGCTCGATCTTCGTCCCCCGCAGCGCCGCCATCTTGCCGAAGTTGCCCTCGGTGACCGCGTCGACGGCGGCCACGCCGAAGCGGGTTCCGAGCACGCGGTCGTAGGCGAGCGGGGTGCCGCCGCGCTGCACGTGGCCGAGGATCGTCATGCGCGACTCGAAGCCCGTGCGCTGCTCGATCTCGCGCTCGAGCTCGACCGCGATGCCGCCCAGGCGCGCATGGCCGAACGCGTCGGTGCCGGCGTGCTGGCTCCAGACGTCGCCGTCCTTGGGCGTGGCGCCCTCCGCGACCACCACGATCGAGAACGTCGCGCCGTTGGACTGGCGGCGCTTGAGCCGCTCGCAGATCTCGTCGAGGTCGAACGGGCGCTCGGGCACGAGGATCACGTCCGCGCCGCCGGCGAGGCCGGAGTAGCAGGCGATCCAGCCCGCGTGGCGGCCCATCACCTCGACGATGATCACGCGGTTGTGCGACTCGGCGGTCGTGTGGACGCGGTCGATCGCGTCGGTCGCGATCTGCACCGCGGTCTGGAAGCCGAACGTGAAGTCCGTGCCCGCGAGGTCGTTGTCGATCGTCTTCGGGACGCCGACGACGTTGACGCCGTCGTCCATCAGCCGGCGCGCGACGCCGAGCGTGTCCTCGCCGCCGATCGGGATGAGCGCGTCGACGCCCTGCTCGGCGAGCGTCGCCTTGACCTGCTCGACGCCGCCGCCCTGCTTGTAGGGGTTGGTCCTCGAGGTGCCGAGGATGGTTCCGCCGCGGTGCAGGATCCCGCGCGTGTTCTCGTGGGTGAGGGGCGCGGAGTCGCCGGCCAGCACGCCGGCCCAGCCGTACTTGAAGCCGACGAACTCGTGGCCGTGCACCTTGATCCCCTTGCGCACGACCGCGCGGATGACCGCGTTGAGGCCCGGGCAGTCGCCGCCGCCCGTCAGGACACCGATCCGTGACATGGCGCGGCACGATAACCACGCGAGCCGCCCGTCCACCGGACGGGCGGCTCGTCTTCCCCCCGAGTGGGGGGACCCACTCGTCCGCAGCTACGCGCGGGCGGGCTCTGGGGCGCCTTCGTGGGAGATCTTCGGCAGCCAGTGCAGCCGCTTGGGGAGGTACCAGTTGCGGTCGCCGAGCAGCTTCATCGCGGCCGGCAGGAGCACGGCCCGGACGAGCGTGGCGTCGATGAGGATCGCCGCCGCGAGGCCGACGCCCATCATCTTGAACTCGATCGAGCTGAGCGTCGCGAAGATCGCGAACACCGCGACCATCACCATCGCCGCGCTGGTCACGACGCCCGCCGTGGAGCGGATGCCGTGCGCGACCGCGTCGTCCGTGGACTCGCCGCGGTCGACCGCCTCGCGGATCCGGCTGAGGATGAACACGTGGTAGTCCATCGACAGCCCGAACAGGATCACGAAGAGGAACAGCGGGAGCCACGCCGTGATGCCGCCGAGCGACTCGAAGCCGAGCAGGCCCTCACCGTGCCCGTCCTGGAAGACGAGCTTGAGGATGCCATAGCTCGCGCCGACCGACAGGAGGTTCAGCAGGATCGCCTTGATCGGGACGACGATCGAGCGGAAGGTGA
>DATFPZ010000117.1:0-2980 GCA_035264545.1 Acidimicrobiia bacterium | reverse complement strand
CGAGGCGGAGCAGGGCCTCCCGATCACCTTCTTCGACGTCCTCATCCAGCTGTCCCAGGCCGGCGGACGGCTGCGCATGAGCGAGCTCGCCGACGCCGTCCTGCTCTCGCGCAGCGGCGTCACCCGGCTCGTCGACCGGATGGTACGCGCCGGCCTCGTGCGCCGCGAGGCGTGCCCGACCGACCGGCGGTCCATGTATGCCGCGCTCACGACCATGGGGAAGCGGGCGCTGGCGCGGGCACGGCCGGTCCATCTCCGGGGCGTCGCCGAGCACTTCGGCCGCCACCTCAGCGACGAGGAGGCCAAGACGCTCGCCGCCGCTCTCGGCCGGATGGCGCCCGCACCCGACGGCGACGAGGCCTGCTAGCGGAGCGGGCACACTCGCGGCGTGGTTCGCGATCCGCTTCCGGCCCTGCGCAAGCTCTGCCTGGCGCTGCCGGAGACGACGGAGCGCATCAGCCACCGCGGGCCGACGTGGTTCGTGCGCGGCAAGAAGACGTTTGTGTCGTACGCCGACCATCACCACAACGACCGGCTCGCGTTCGTGTGCGCGGCGCCGCCGGGCGCGCAGCAGGCGATGGTCGCGGCGGACCCCGACCGGTTCTTCGTGCCTCCCTACGTTGGTGGGCGCGGCTGGCTCGGCGTGTACCTCGATCTCGACGAGCCCGTCGACTGGGACGAGGTCACCGAGCTCGTCGAAGACGCCTATCGCACGGTGGCGCCCAAGAAGCTCGTCGAGCAGCTGGACGAGGCTTGACAACGAACATACGTTCGATATACTGACGTCACTTCCCTGACGCTTCCCCCGGCCGGTTCTCGTACTGGAGGGGAGCGTGTTCGAACGGCTGCGCAGCGCCATCAACGACCTCGAGGCGGTCTCGCGCACGCTGGACCCGGCTTGCCTCGACGGACCGACGGCTGCGTCGCTCGTTGAGGTCGCCACCCGCGGAGAGCGGATCTGCGCTGCGATCAAGGCATTCGGCGCGCGTCGTGTCCAGGAGACAGATGTTTGGCGCAAGGGCGGCCATCGCAGCGCCGCGCATTGGGTTGCCGAAGCCACCGGTGAGACGGTCGGGGCCGCCGGACGGGCTTTGGAGACGGCCCGCGCGCTCGATCACCTAGCGGAGACAGGCGCTGCCTTTCGCACTGGAGAGCTCTCCTCCACCCAAGCCGCCGAGATCGCGAGCGCGGCCGGCGCCGATCCGGCCGCCGAAACGGAGCTTCTCGACGCCGCTCGTTCGACGAGTGTGAAGGGCCTCCGTGACCGGTGCCGGGAGGTGCGCGCCGGTGCCGAGGCGGACGACACCGCGTGGGCGCGTCGACTGCACTGCGGCCGACGCGCGCACGAGTGGAGCGATCCCGACGGCATGTATCGCCTGGAAGCGCGCCTCGCTCCCGATGCCGGGGCGCGCTTCAGCGCCGCCTGGCGCGCGCACACGGACCGGATCTTCCGCGATGCCCGCCGTGCCGGACGGCGTGAGCCGCGTGGCGCCTACGCGGCCGACGCGCTCGTCGCGCTGGCGAGCGAGGGGCCCTGCAAGCCGGTGCAGGTCAGCGCGGTAGTGGATAGCGCGGCGCTCGCGCGCGGCCACACCCAGTGCGGCGAACGCTGCGAGATCAACGGCGTGGGGCCCGTGCCCGTCACCACCGCCCGGGCGCTGATGGACGACGCCGTGGTGTCCGTGCTCGTGAGGGACGACGACGACATCACTGCTGTGTCGTCACCGAAGCGCGTGATTCCGGTGAAGCTGCGCCGCGCGCTCGAGACCTGCTACCCCACCTGCGCGGTCAAGGGGTGCGCCAACGACCAGTTCCTCGAAATTGATCACATCGTGCCGATCGAGGACCACGGCCCCACGGAGGTCGCGAACCTCTGGCGGCTCTGCTCGCACCACCACGCGCTGAAGACGTACGGGAGTTGGCGCGTCGTGGGCGAGAGCGGAGATCGCGACCTCGTCCCGCCGTGACAAACCGGCGTCACCCGATCACGCCGTCGGCGCGGAGGTCGGCGAGCTCGGTGTCGGAGAGACCGAGCTCCTTGTGCAGCACTTCGTCGGTGTGCTCCCCGACCCAAGGGACGCGCGTCTCGGGGCCGTCTGCCATCTTCGACAGCTTCACCGGGTTGCCCGGGATGAGCACAGGGTCTTCGACGTCGTCGGTGCGCGGCAGCTCGACGAGCATGTTGCGTGCCTCGACGTGTGGGTCGGCGATGACGTCGGCGGCGGTGTTGCTCGGTCCGGCGGCGACGCCGGCTGCGCTCAGCTCGTGGCAGGCGTCGAGCTTCGTCTTCGTCGACGCCCACTCCTCGACCGCCGGCCGGATCACGTCCTCGAGGTGCTCACGCCAGCCCTGGCGGGTGGAAAAGCGCGGGTCGTCGACCCACTCGGGATGACCGACGAGCTCTGCAAGGCGCTCGAACTGGTGCTCGCGGCCGACCTGCATGATGAACCAGCCGTCGGACGCGCGGAACCCGTCCATGATCAGCAAAGGGCCGGGGCCGCCCGGGCGCAGCCCCATCGACCAGAAGTTCGTGACGAGGTCGGTCATCGAGACCATGGCGTCGAACATGGAGACGTCTACGTACTGCCCTTCGCCGGTCTGGTCGCGATGGCGCAGCGCGGCGAGGACGCCGATGACGCCGAACATCGACGTGCCGATGTCGCCGAGCGCGCCGGCGGGTGCCGGAATCGGCGGTTGGTCCTCCGGCCGCTTGTACTCGTAGATGCCCGACATGGCCTCGACGATGGGCGCGTACGCGGGCCAGTCGTACGGCGTCTCGACCGTGTTGCCGAAACCGGAGATCGACAGGTAGATGATCCTCGGGTTCACCCTGGCGACGTCCTCGTAGCCGAGGCCGAGGCGGGCCATCGCGCCGGCCTTGAAGTTCTCGGCGACCACGTCGAAGTGCGGCACCAGCTGCAGGAACAGCTCACGGCCTCGCTCGCTCTTGATGTCGAGGCCGACGCTGCGCTTGTTGAGG